>JBAIYF010000257.1:0-3284 GCA_037916115.1 Anaerolineales bacterium | reverse complement strand
TTAATATGCCAATCTCGAATATCTTCTCCTTGCAAAAGTGGTTTGATAACTTCACTACTGTTAGGATTTTGTGATATTAGTAAATCTTTTGTGGCAGTATCAATTACAAATGCTTCATTAAGACCAGTCTTGATCCCGTAAAAGATTTTTTCATTAGTGTATTCGGCTAATGTTACACCACGCGAAACAAGCTTATGAAATAGATTTAGTTTGGCGGCATTATCAATAACCCAAGCGTCTTTAGTGAATTGGGTTAGAGGTATTGTATAAATATTTTCCTGAACAAACTTGTGCAAATCCAAACCTAAAGATGGGATTTTGCATATTTCAATAGGATTATTTGCCGTTCTGTCTGCCGAAATCAAAGGTATACAAACGTAGGTGTCTTTTGCGTTCTCGAAAACAGCCAATCCACCAAAATCAACTAAACGTAAAATTGTTGCATTGTTTTGTAGGAATGTTCTTAAGCCCTCCCCATATGTAGCTCTCAAAAAACTACTGGAAACAATGATGCTATATAAACCTCCCTTTCTTAATACACTTACACCTTTTTCAATAAAGTAAATGTAAAGGTCAGCAACTCCATTGTATGACTTGAAATGTCTTTGGAAATACTCTTTGTATTCTGCTAATGATTCCTGCCTTACATACGGCGGATTTCCAATAACAGCGTCGAAGCCGCCCTGAATGAACACTTGAGAAAACTCGGCTTTCCAGTCAAAGGCGTTCACGCGGTAACGTTCTTCTTCATCTACTAGCATGGTCAATTGCCGCCCCTCGTAGTAATCGGGTCCGATCAACGAGTTCCCGCATTTGATGTTCTTGCCCAAGTCTGGCAAAACGCGCTCTTGGAACAGCGCCAACTGCGAGCCGATGGTCTCATGGCTTTCACCTTCCAGCACCTTCAACAGCAACGAGAGTTTGGTCACTTCCACGGCTTGCGGGTCAATATCCACACCGTAGATGTTGTTGAGCAGAATGTCTTTTTTCTTTGAGGTCGTCAGTCTGTAGCCGTCTTTGGTATGGAAAATGGCAGGCTTTTTGCCCGTTGCCCATTGCTCTGGCTCATTTTCCATGTACCATTTCAAATGCCAATCCAGCAAATACTGATACGCCCCCAGTGGGAACGTCCCCGACCCACAAGCCGGGTCTAGCACGCGGATTTTTTCCACTTCTTTGGGGGTCTTGCCTTCCACCAGCTTTCCAACCGTGTTCTCGACAATGTACTCCACGATATAGGTCGGCGTGTAATACACCCCGCCCGCTTTGCGGACTTCGGGTTTCTCTTCCACCTTGGCGCGGTGTGAAGCCGTCAGGCGAATCACCTTGCCGAGGAAGCGTTCATACACCTGCCCAAGAATATCTGCCGGAATTTCTCGGAAGACATACGGGCTTTCAGGGTAATACAGATTTTTGATGATGTCCTTCAACGGCTTATCATCAATGGTGATGTTCAGAGTCAGCGTATCAGTTGGGCTGGAGGCATCTTTTTCCTCCGAGAAATGGAACAAGCCGGAGTTATAGCGCGCGTCTGCCCGTTTGAATAACAGACAAAGATTTTCGTAAATATTCGGGTTTGCGCCGATCTCTTTCAATTGTTCGTCGCGTTCCACGCCACGGTCTTCACAAATGCGCAGAAAAACAATGCGGTCGATCGTCATCTGCACAGCGTAATTCAACTCACGTACCGAAAGCGATTCATTCTTGATGGCAATGTTGGTTGCCAGCAGATCGCGCCAGCGTTCGATCTCTGCCAAAAAGGCATCATCCACTTCGGCAGTGCCTTTTTTCAGCTTTGTCCCCTCGGCAAAGGCATCGAAAGAACCGCGTAGTACTGCCTCACGCGAGAAAATACCCGCGATCTCGTCCCACTTCTCGACGTACTCTTTGTACGAATACAACTTGACACGACCCACCGAAGCCTTGTCCTTTTTATCGGGCTTGGCGCGGCAATCGTAAATGGCTAACTCTTCAAAATCTGAAAGGATGCTGAGCGGTAGTTTTGCGCTCCAAGCATAACGGCGCAATTGAAAGGCGGGATGAATATCCGTCTCGATCTTGACGGCGGGTTTCTTGGCTTCTACAAAGAACTTTCTCTGCCCGCCAATGCGAAAGGCATAATCGGGCGCTTTATTCTCCCCTTCGATCTCCAGACTATCTTCATGAATGACATCTTTATAGATTTCAGCATAGCCCTGCCGGTTGAACACGTCCCAGCCGAGCGCTTCAAAGAACGGGTCGAGGAACTCACGCCGTAACTGCGTCTCGTTATACCTGCCCGAACGGTAGGTCTCTTTGTGCTCTTCAAATCGTTGTACAAGTTGTTTGATAATGTCTGGAGTGGTCATGAATAAAGTTTCCCTTTTGAATAATTATACATGCTAGCCTCCTCCGCCCTGCGGACACCTCCCCCAATTTTGACGGTACTTTTATCAAAATTGGGGGAGGGCAGTGTGGGGTGGAGACCTGTCAGGTCTTGTTTTCAAACACTTCTAAATGTTTTCCTGAACACTTCTAAAAGTCTTTATCGAGACTTCTAAATGTTTTTCCAAACACTTCTAAATGTGTTTCCAGCCAAGATAAGAGGGGTTTTTCGTATAGTCACCAAGTGACAGTCACATTGGAGGTGACTGTCACTTGTTCTAATGCAATCTACTCTTCGTTATTATTGGTCACCGAGCCTTTTACATACTCGATCCCATCCAGAACGCGCTTGAACAATTTGCCGGGCATAAAGCGTGGCAGAATGCTCGTGATCTGGCTGGCGCGTACTTCTTCAGCGGTCTCCGCGCCTTCTGAAGTCGTCTTCAACCAGAAACTACCAAACTCACCCAACTCCACGATATTGCCTTTGGCGAGCTGTTCGGGAATAATGGCAAGGAACGTTTCGATGGCTGCCATCATATCAATGCTGCTCATGGTCGAACGTTGAGCCGCCATTTCCACCATATCGCGCGTGGTCACACGCCCGGTAGACTGGATGGAAGGGTAGAACTTCTTGGGGGCTTCGCGATTGCTTGGATTTCCCCTTTCGACGATATTGAATTTGACGCTCATGAGATATACCTCCTATATATTCTCAATTCAGGAGGACATCCATATCCCCCCGATTTCGGATAGTGTATGAAAAAGGGGCGGCAAAGTCAATTAGGAAATTGGTACTACATAGGTTGAAAAAGAACACACAGACCCGAACCGTGTGCTCTACCGGTTTGTATTTCAATCTCGTTTGTGCGCTGGAGAGGGCTTGAACCTCCGACCCCTTGCACCCCATGCAAGGGTAC
>JBAIYF010000256.1:0-5664 GCA_037916115.1 Anaerolineales bacterium | reverse complement strand
GTTCGTCCAGCGGTAGACCCATTTGGAAACGCTGGAGGGCAGGTTCACACAGCCGTTGCTGCGCAGGCGTCCATAGTCGTTGTGCCAGTAGGTGCCGTGGAAAGCATGTCCGGAGCCGGTAAAGAACGAACACCATGGAACACCGGGCAGATTGTAGATGTTCGCTACAGCATCGCCGCGATTGGTCATGTGAATGGACGGTCCCTTATGGTAGGTGGACCAGGTGCCCTTGGGCGTATCGGTTCCACGCTGACCGCTGGCGCAGCGCACGGAGAGTACGACTTTTTCACCTTCGAAGGCGGTCACGATCTGTGACTTCAAGTCCACATGCAGGAGCTTTTCCTCGTTGGGGACTTCGGGGGAGAGCTGGGTCAGTTCCTCGTTGGGGATGAGGCGCAGGTTGTAGGATGGGATGTAGAAGGATTTCTTCAGTTCCTTGTCATAGATCTCATACCAGACGCTTTTCTCGTCGCGGTTGATAATGACCTTTTTGACCCAGTGAGTTGATTCGTAATAAATGCGGTGGGCGTTCTTGGCGTAGAAATACGGTGAAAGGTAGGTCAGGCTATAGGGAACGCAGACTTCGGCAAGCTGCCCTTCGGCAGGGATTTCGTACACGGGTTTTTGGTATTTTTCTTCCACGGGCAAAATACGTGCAGAGTGAACATACCCGCCGCTGATCTGATACCAGGTGGTGTTGAAGGGATTATCGAAGTAGTCGCCCTGTAATTCGCTTTGCAGGTCAATGACTTGATCCTTGCCAAGGGCGTCGATCTGATTGGCGTTTAGGGCGGGGGCATCGTAGATGGGCACGCCGCTGAAGAGTGCAAGTCCCTTTGTGGATGGGGGAGCGGCTAGAGCACGGTCCAAGCCCAATTCGGAGAGAACAAGCCCGAGCACGCCAGAGGCGGTCAGTTTGAGAAAATCCCTGCGGGTGATGTTGTGAATCTTCTTCATAAGTCAATTGTAAATATAAAGTTTGAGAGGGAAATAAGAAAGGTACCGTTGGTACTGCCTTATTTGGTGATCTCGACCTTGGTGCCGACCGCGCCGTGGACGAATTCTTTGGTGAGCGGTACGTTGGGCGTGGACCATAGGTAGAGCCATTTGGCGGCGGCGGAGGTCATGTTGATGCAGCCGTGCGAGCGCGGACGCCCGAAGTCATTGTGCCAGAAGGTGCCGTGGAAGGAGATGCCGCTTTTGGTGATGTATTGCACCCACGGCACGCCGGGCAGGTCGAAGCCGCTGGCGGCAATATCACCAGCCGCCATGTGGCGCGACGGGCGTTTGTAGTAGGTGAGGAAGTTGCCCTGTGGGGTGGTGTAGGTTCCGCTGCGTAACCTGCCGCCTGTGGCGACCGATGCGCTGAAGACCAGTGCGTCGGCTTCGTATGCGAGGACGAGCTGCTGGTCTAATTTGACGATGATCTTCTTTTCTTTGCTGGGAACATCCGGCGAGATGGGGGCCAGTTCTTCGGGCGTCATGATGCGCAAATGTTCGGCGCGGACGTAGTAACGCTCGTCCCATTTGTCGTCGATGATCTGATACCAGGGCTGTCCATCGGTTGTGCCGGCGACCATTGCCTTGACCCAGTGTGTGGTTTCGTAATAGATGCGATAACCGACTTTGGAATCAATGGTGGGTTCTGTGAAAGCATCGGTGAAAGGGACAGAGACTTCGGCGAGCAAACCTTCTTTGGGGATGTCGCTTGAGTAAGGCGGATTCAGAAGTGTGCGCACCGGCTGGATGTTGCCCGAATACACGTAGCCATCTTCATTGACGCGGTACCAGATGCGGTTGTGTGAGTCAGTGTCATCGCTGATGGCGGTGTTGGTGAGATTGAAAACCGCATCGCGCTGGAGGAGTTTGACTTTTGTTGATTGCGTGGAGGGTGTTTCATGCACCCAGACCGTTCGAATGGTGACGCGCCCTTGCTGTGTTTCGAACGGGTCAATAGGATCAAAAATGAGCGGCGGCGCCATTAGACTTGCCAGCCCCAATCCGCTCAGTTTTAGAAAATCTCGTCTTGTCAGGTATTTCATCTTGCAAAGAACCGTGATGTGTTAATCGTGAATATTCACCACGGTACCAACTGAGGCGAAGTTGTACGCCCATTCGGCATCGGTCAGGTTCAGGTTGATGCAGCCATGACTCATGGGCACGCCAAAGTTGTTATGCCAGTACGCGCCATGAATGCCATAGTCGCCGTCGTAGTACATGATGTGCGGCACGTTCGGCAGGTAATAGCCGGGACCAGACATCGGCGCAGATTTTAGCTTGACCCATATTTTGAACCTGCCGGTCAGGGTCGGTGTTTGCCAGGTGCCGGAGGAAATGATGAACGTCCGTACCAGCGTATCACCTTCGTAGGCATACATGCGCTGGTCAGAAAGGTCTACATCGAACCAACGCACACCATTGCCGGGGGATGTGACCGCAGCGGGAACATTGGCGACCGCGGTTGGTTGGACGTATTCAGCGGTTGGCGTATCGGCGACGATGACCGCCTCAGCCACGACCGCACCTGTTTCAACGACCGCAACTGACTCTACGGTGACAGTGGGTTGCACGATCACCACCTCCGCAGGCGGATTTTCAGTCGGTGGCACAACCACGACCGCTTCTGGCTGGGTTACTTGCATGGGAGTTGCAGTCGGTACCGCTGGCTGGACGTTTTCTGCAACGGGCATGGCTGCCGGGGTGTAGGTGGGTTTGGCGATCATGACCTGCGCGAAAGACTCGCCGGGTGCTTTTGCCTGAAATTGCGGAGAAGAATTCCCCCCGTTGAGAATGGATGCCATAACAGGCGAGGTTGCCGCCGACCATGCCGCAAAAATGAACACAGCACAGCCGGTAAGGATGAGGACCACAGGGAGAATGATGTTGCGCTTAAGGGCGGGCTGTTTCTGCTTTTGGTTTGTCATGGGTACCTTTCGTTGTGTCAACGAATAAAACAATTCTTATTCAAGATTATACCCAGTGCGGTCACAAATTGCACTTTTTTGAGAGAGAGCATTAAACGCAATTTGTGATCGTGGGCATTATATAAACAAAAAGTTTCCAATGTCACCATTGAATTTCCACTGGTACGCCCACTTCAGACCAGTCGTATAACACTTGCGCTTCATACGAGCCGAGCACGACACATCCATACGAGATGGGGGTGCCAAGGTAGCCCGCCCACAGCGTGCCGCCATTCGGCAGGATGGGCAGGGCGTGAATACCGTTCTGTAAACTGCCTGCCCAGTAAATGCCGAGCCAGTTTGGCATCCAGATATTCCATGTGGCGCCATAGGCGTTGGGAATTTTATTGAGCACGCTAAATGTGCCGGTGCGGGTGGCGTTGTTCATGCCGGTGGAGGCGACAAAACTATAGACCAGATAATCGCCTTCATATACATACATGTGCTGGTCAGAAATATCCACAAGAATGTATTTTCCGCCGAGGTAGTTTGCAGGGGCGGCGTCCACGTCGCTGTTGGGGGCGGCGTAGGTGACCGGTTCAACGGGTACCTCCACGATGACGGCTTGGGCGACCACTTCAGTGGCGGTGGCGGGAATTTCTGTGGGTGTGGCGGTTTGGGTTGGCTGCGGGGTGTAGGTGGGTTTGGCGATCTGCGCCTGTGAATAGGGCTGCCATACAGTGGGTGTGACGGCTGGCAGGATCGCGGCGGCGTTTGCAGTGGAGCAGGCTGAGGCGATGACTAAACTCACAGTAAACAGAATCAGGCGCAGGGTTCGGTTTGAGGCGGGTGTGTATCTCATGGCAGGATGGTGGGTGAGGTGACGTCTCCGGGCATTACGCTTTCATTATTGATGAAGCACAAAATTCCCTGCGTCACACCTTCGGCGACGACATCGGTTTGTTTGGTGAGGATGTCCTGATCGAGGTATAGGAAACCGGTTTCGATGATGGCGGTGACGGTGTTCGGGTCGATTTCGGAGAAGGCATGGTATTGGGTCATATCGGGGGTGATGCTGTTGGCGTGGAAGAAGAGCCCGGTCATATTCTGGTAGCGGTCGGTGAGACAGGCGGTAAGGCGTTGGGCGCGGTTGATGTCGCGTGTTTCAAGTGACGCTGCCACTTTGAAACCGGTGGCTTCGTCGTTGATGTATTCGCAGGAGTCGTTGTGAATGGAAACAAGCGCGGCGGCGCGGTAGCCGTTCAGGCGGGTGTCGAACTCGTTGAGCAGGTCCACCTGATAGCCTCGTTCGGTCAGGCTGCGTTGTACCAGTGTGGCAATGGAAAGGTTGACTTCCGCTTCGGTCAGGGTCACTTCGTTGTTCTCGTCGTAGCACACGGCGCCTGAGTCGTTGCCCATGTGCCCTGCCACAATGCCAATGCGGATCTGCGGCTGCGGGGTGAGCGGTCCGCTGGGGGCGGCGGCTTGCGGTGTAAGCAGGGTGCGAAGTTGGTCGCGCAGGTTGCTGGTGAAGAGGCTGCTGGGCGTCCATGCTGTGAAGAGTGTGGCAACGAGGATGGCGATCCACATGGTGGATATGAATGGATTCGCACTGCGGGCAGCGCGGCGGCGCGGTGTTTGCGGTTCAGGGGAGGTAGGGTTGTTGCTGGTTTCCATGTCTTGGCAATCTTACCCCAATTTACCGGGTGAAAATGAAAACATATTCATTGAAGGATGACGGATCTTGGAAGTTTTTTGTTCCACGTCATCCATGTGCAATGATTTTGTTTTCAATGCATGCTTCCATCACCGGGATGCTTCAAATAATTTTGAGAGCGGCTTCAGCCTTGAAACCGGCATGGAAAGGTTTTTCACCTGTGTGCGTGTGTATTGAAAAGTGCGCGCGCCGGGTTGCAGCAGAGTGGCACGCTGGCTCATCTCTTCGTACGTGGCGTAGCTTGTTATGAAAATATCCATGCCGTAAACCCAGATGTTCGACCATTCATGTGCTGGAATGATGTAACTTTCCGCGGTGTTTTCAAAACGGATCGTTAAACTGGCATCGGGCACGCGGCGGACGTGCAGGGCGGTGATGGAATAGAGGGAGGTTGGGATGGTGACCCTGCCGCCCGGAGAAATGCTGACAACGCTGCGCTTCAATTCCCGCGCCTCGTCTTGTCCATGCACTTCGACGATCAGTTCCTCCGCCGAAGCCGATTCGAGCGATACAGCCCCGAGCGGTTTCCAGTTGTTGGGTCTGCGCCAGTTCCTTGGCAGGACGTGAACAAGGTAGTGCGGCTGACCTTTTGCGATGGCTTTTTGCAGGTCTGCTTTTGAAGCGGCGACCAGCCCATTCATGAAGGCGAAGATGTAGATGTCGTCGTAGGAGTGTCCGTCGCCTGCGTGAGAGTCAAAAGGAACCAGCGCGTTGGCTTCCAACAGAACATCTGGGTTTCGGCGGATGTTTAGAATTTGCTGACGGTCTGAAATGAGAAAGGATTTGATGTCGCAGCGGCGACCGTTCAACACCACATCGAAGCGCTCACGGTCGGTGAACGGGGTGGAGGCTTTTACTTCGAAGGAGATGTTTTCTTGCGAAAGATAACG
Source organism: Anaerolineales bacterium (assembly GCA_037916115.1). GTDB lineage: Bacteria > Chloroflexota > Anaerolineae > Anaerolineales > Villigracilaceae > Villigracilis. Next base: position 154 of record JBAIYF010000256.1, on the reverse strand, counting down.
CCGAAAGGCAACTTCCACCGCCACGTTTGCCACCAAACGGCGCAAACGTCCATACGGTGAAACCCCCTCACGTTCGTAGGTATATGCCAGTGATCGCAGTGCAAAAGCAATGCCGCCCTCGGTCAGGTCGGGAGTATACGGCAGACGAATAAAA
>JBAIYF010000255.1:0-10027 GCA_037916115.1 Anaerolineales bacterium | reverse complement strand
GTAGGCACGGCTGTCACCCACATGCCCAATAGTAACTTGCTGCCCAACCACCAGTGCGGCTGTGATCGTAGTGCCACTACCCGGCGCCTCACGCTGGATGTACTGATGCGCCTCGAGAATGGATGACTCCATCATCTCCTGCAACGAATCCTGGAGAGATTGGGTCGGAATTCGATATAGATAGGAATGAAATTTCTTTGCGATCGTCCCACCGACGATACGAACAGCAGCATTACTCGCCACCTCGCCAAATTGATGCCCACCCATTCCATCGGCAACAACATACAAACCGAATGGAATACTCTCTGAACTTCCGGAGATCGTGGAGGTAAGCGCCATTACACTGTCTTCGTTATGGTCGCGCTGTTTACCCACCGACTGCCCCACTGCAGCGACCAACTGCTTGATTTCATACTTCGGCACATGGCTGGACACAATGGAATTTAATTGAAGATCGGAAAGCGGTGCTGTTGTGGCAGAATCGGGCAATTGAACCGGCTTTGGAGCAGGCTCATCTTTGGAACCAAATAACTTACGAAAGAAATCAGACACAAGCTCTCCTTTTAGGCAAACAACGCATATACGTGATGGTCGGTTGAGCCAAAATAAACAATATCGTCCACAATGATCGGAGACCCGGTAATGGGTCCCTGTCCTTCAAACTTCCAGCGCATTTTCCCGGTACGGTATTCAAGGCAGTACATGCAGCCATCCACTGAACCAATGTAAAGCGAATCTTTGTAAACCACCGGGGAACTGCTTACTTGATTATCGGTCTTAAACCGCCAAACTTCTTTGCCGGTATGACCATCCACGCAATAAACAAATCCGTCGGCCGCGCCAATGAAAACAAAATCACCCACAACTGCCGGGGAAGAAACTGTCCCCTTCCCCAACCGGAACTTCCAAACCGCCCAACCACTTTTCGTATCAAGAGCATACAGGGTGCCATCCAGGGAACCTGTGAAAACAACATTGCCCTGACTGACCGGGGAGGAAGTCATACCGCGCTTCGCAGAAAAACGCCATTTTGCCGTGCCGCGAAAATCAAGTGCAAAAAACGTACCGGCTTCCGTCCCAAAATAAACCATTTCATTCGTCACCAAGGGTGATGAGTGAATCTCGCCATCAGTTGAAAATTTCCAGACAGCGCGCCCACTTTGAACGTTTACCGCATGGAGATAATGATCATCGGATCCAAAGAACACATGGTTATCCGAAATTCGCGGAGAAGAGTAGATCCTGCCATCTATTGGGTATGTCCAGGATAATTTTCCCGTCCGGGCACCGACCACATGCAGAAGTCTATCTTCTGAACCAAAAAAGACATTGTTGTCATAAACAACTGGACGGGAAACAATGCCGCCATCGGTGGGATATTTCCACTGGAACTTACCATCTGCAGCATTCAAGGCATACAAGTTGTGATCGTAACAACCAATATAAAGTGTTCCCTGATGAAGCGTGGGCGTACCGCGGATCTCATCCTCGCATTTGAAATCCCAAATGGGTTTCACTCCGCTGGTCGCCGGGGTCGGAAGCCCGCCCGAAGGGCTCGCCGCAACCGTGATCTTAGAAAGCGTACCGGTCTTGCGGGCGACATTCATCAATGCATCTTTCATCGCCGAAGCCGATTGGAAGCGGTCTGCAGGGTTGTACTGCAATGCCGTGTTCACCACGGTTTCCAATTCCACGGTCACACGCGAATTGATGCGCCGGATAGGACGTTCTGAAAACGTGAACGGCGGCTCCAGGCGCGGATCTCGCCGGGTGAGAGCATGGTGAAGGGTAGCGCCGAGCGAATACACATCCGCAAGAGGCGTGGCCTCGCCACGATATTGCTCGGGAGGAGAATATCCCTCAGTGCCAATCATCGTCCCTTTGATACCAGACTGGAAGGTCTTGGCGATTCCGAAATCCACAAGCACCACGCTGCCGCTTTGATTGATCATCACATTCGAGGGCTTCATGTCGCGGAAGATAATCGGGTCGGGCTTGTGCGCATGCAGGTATTCGAGCACATCGCACAACTGCACCGCCCAGCTGATCACCTGTTCCTCGGAGAGGAAGCCACCTGTTTCATTTATGACCGTTTCCAAGTCTCTGCCTTGAACGAATTCAAGGACCAGGTATGAACGGTCGTCGTGTGAAAAATAATCGTAAATGCGCGGTATGGAAGGATGATGCAGCGTGGCAAGCAGGTTCGCCTCGCGCTCGAAGTTCTGCACAATGGTCTCACGCACCAAAGGATCTGGTGCCATATTGATCATTTCTTTCACAGCCACCAGTTTGACCACATTCGGGAAGTGCATATCACGTGCACGATACACCGACCCCATTCCGCCTACACTAATAACGTCCTGAATGGTATAGCGACTCGCGAGTGTAATCCCAGAGATCAACTGCTGGCGCGGTTGATCGCCAGAGCCGGAGGACGGATTGAATGGATCGGGTGAAGTGATGTTCCTTGTTTCCATCTGCGCTTCTTTTTTTTGATTCCTTGAATTATAAGTGGAATTACCGCCTATGGGAATTGCAATTTTGACATATTTCCGCCACTCTCCCCTTAAAAAACATCTCAAACACCCACATTTCTGTAATTTTTCATAACCAAGGCTTGCGCACAAAGGCGTTCTACGGCACAATCGGTTCTTGTGAAAATTCTGGCAGTCAGTGATCAGGTCATCGACCGTGTATATGCCCTTGCAAGCGGCGGGCATTTCCATGACATAAAACTTATTCTTGGATGCGGCGATCTACCCTACACCTACCTCGAATACATGCTCACTATTCTGAATACACCTTTGTATTATGTACCGGGAAATCACGACCCAGACTTTAATCCAAGGGATGAACGCTCCAGAGTAGAAGGCGGCTCAAACCTCGACCTGAAACTGGTAAATCACCAGGGAATTTTGATCGGCGGCTTTGGCGGCTGTGTCCAATACAGACCGCATGCAGCCAATCAATACTCTCAGGGAGAAGCATATTGGCGCGCCTTTCAAATGCTCCCTCAAATGCTGATGAACCGTATTCGTTATCATCGTGTACTTGACATTCTCATCAGCCACTCCCCGCCCTTTGGCATCCACGACGACACCGACCCGGCCCACAACGGGCTCAAAGCGCTGAACTGGTTGATCCGTATTGCCAAGCCCCGTCATGTCCTGCATGGGCATACCCATTTCTACAGAAACAACCTTGAAAACAACGAAACCATTTTAGACCAAACCAAGGTTATCAACGTCTATCCCTACAAGGTTATTGACACCAACCAATTTTGAGCCTGTGTCAATTCGAATTCAATGGAAAGTTCCCGTATAATGAATTTTCCGTTCTTTCAGAAGCAAAGTGAGTAAAAATGTCTGATGCATTAGACCAACAAGTGCGTGCCGATTTCAACCGGGCACGATTCAAGTCCTTTATCAACCAGGTCCTTTCCGTTCTATCTGGTCAGCGCAACAACCTGCTCTCGTACGATGATATAAAAGAAAAACTGCGCATTGGCGGTCCCATTTATCGGGGCATGCAAACCGTCCCCGTGAAGCAGATCGCAGGGAGTTTGAACCGTTATCATGAATTTGACCGCGCCTTCCTTCCGAAGGAAGATCAACTTGCAGGGCGCTGGACAAAAGTCAACCGTGCCTTCTACGAAGACATCCATCTTCCGCCTGTTGTTTTATACAAAGTAGGGGAAGTCTACTTTGTCGTGGACGGTCACCACCGTGTATCAGTTGCCCGCGAAAAAGGACAGGAATACATCGATGCAGAAGTACGCGAATGTGCCGCACGCGTCAACATCACCCCAAACATCAAACCCGAAGACCTTGAGATTCTCGGTTCACAGGTGGAATTTTTGGAACGAACCGGGTTGGACACGTTACGCCCGGATGCAAACATCACATTAACCATCCCAGATGGTTTCACCCGTATTCTGGAACATATTGCCGTACATAAATACTTTATGGGTATCGATTTCAAGCGTGATATTTCCGAGAAGGAAGCTGTAGAACATTGGTACGATAATGTGTACAAGCCTATCACATCGATCATCAGCCAGAGCAAGTTGCTCGATGAATTCCCCGGCAAGACCGAAGCCGATCTTTATTTGTGGGTCTTAGACCACCAACATTATCTTTATCAAGAACAGGGGCGTCCCTTGCAATCACCGGAGATCGCCGCGCTTGAATTCATAGAAGATAATGAGTAAAACCGACGATAGACGATGATACATCGTCTATGATCCCAAAACAACCCAACAGGAATCTCATGACAAACCTTCATCCCCTTGCAGGCGTATATGCTGCCGCAGTGACCCCCTACCTTGGCAAACCCCGAACACCCGGCAAACCCGACACTGCTTTCGATTTTGAATCCCTATCCACCTTCCTCCATTTTCTTGCCGGGCGCGGATGCCATGGTGCGCTGCTCTTCGGCACCACGGGCGAAGGTCCATCGTTTTCGCCCAAGGAGCGTGAAGCCTTACTGCGTGCCATCCGTGTGATTCGACATCAAGTAAGAAATTTCAGATTACTTGCAGGTACAGGCACTCCCAGCCTAAGCGAAACCATTGAGTTGACCAAACTCGCCTATGAACTCGGTTATGACGGCACGGTTGTATTACCGCCTTATTACTTCCGCAAGGCGAGCGAAGACGGATTGTTCGATTGGTTCAGCGAGTTGATCGAACAAGCTGTGCCGCAGGGAAAATACCTGCTTGGTTATCACATCCCCGCAATGACTGGAGTTGGCTTCTCTCTGGATTTGCTGGAACGGCTGAAGGAAAAATTTCCCGGTCGCTTTGCAGGCATCAAGGACTCGTCCCACGATGAAGCGTTTGCCGCTGCATTAGGTCAACGCTTCGGCAATGACCTGCTGGTTTTGAACGGCACCGATTCCTACTTCCACCATGCGCTGAAAAACCACGCCCAAGGCGCAATCACCGCACCCGCCAACCTCATCTCAGATAACCTACGTGAAATTTGGGATCTGTATCAGGCAGGTAATGACCCATCTGAGGTGCAGGCACGTGTGACCGAACAGCGGCATTTCCTCGAACAATACTCCCCCATCGCGCCCATCCTCAAGGGGCTGCTTCATAAGGTGCATGGTCTTCCACATTGGGAACTGCGCCCACCGCTGAAAAGCGCAGATGAGAAGACGATCGAAGATGCGGCTGAAGCGTTTTTGAAAATCGGGTAGATCTGAGGTGACAGTCACTTTGAAAGTGACTGTCACCTTTATAATTACAAAATGACCACCTGGCGTTTACTTCACACTCCCCCAACCACTGGTGCATGGAACATGGCGGCTGATGAAGCCATTCTTGAACACATCCATCGTGGCGAATCAAAGCCGACCCTGCGTCTGTATTCATGGAATCCGCCCTGCCTTTCGCTGGGGCATGCCCAATCTTTCAAAGATGTGGATGTGGAACGACTCCACGCTCAGGGCTGGGAAGTTGTCCGCCGCCTCACGGGGGGACGGGCGATTCTGCATACAGACGAATTGACCTACTCTGTGACCGGTCCCGCCGATGACCCAGTCCTCGCGGGTGGTGTGCTTGAGTCGTACAACCGTCTTGCCCAGGCATTACTTCATGCGGTGCGTGAATTGAGCGTGCCGGTTGAGATGAAAGAACATGAAGATGGGCATACCCAACAAAATCTAAATCCGGTCTGTTTTGAAGTGCCGTCCACGTATGAGATCACGGTGGATGGCAAGAAACTCATCGGCTCGGCGCAGGCACGGAAGAAGGAAGGCGTACTACAACACGGCTCACTTCCACTGACTGGTGACCTGACCCGCATTTGCGATGCATTGATTTTCGAGAGCGAAACCGCAAGACAAACTGCCAAAGAGAGATTACTGGCTCGGGCAACGACGGTCGAATCCGTTCTCGGCGTGGATGTGGCTTGGGAACGTGCAGCCCAATCCCTCGTCCGCGGGTTTGAGGCGGAGTTGGGAATCCGTTTTGAGCGGGGGGAAATGTCTGCATCCGAAATCCAAAGAACGGAAGAGCTTGTCAAAGAAAAATATGCACATCCCAGTTGGACGGAGCGTACATGAAAAAAGTTTTGGTATATGGTTCGTATGGGTACACGGGGGAATTGATCGTAAGACATGCCGTGCAGGAAGGTTTGCAGTTGATCCTTGCCGGGCGGGATGAAGCGAAACTAAAAGCACAATCCGAAAGATACAACCTGCCGTTCCGCGCTTTTGCGTTGGATAATACAGCCGCATTGGATGCGGCGCTGCAGGAAGTTGATGCGGTGCTGCATTGCGCCGGTCCGTTCTCGCTGACATACAGGCAGATAACAGAGGCTTGCATCCGCAACAAAAAACATTACGTGGATATCAGCGGCGAGATCGAAGAGTTTGAAGGGGTTGCATTGATGGATGCGGATGCCAAACGCGCAGGTGTAATGCTTTTGCCGGGTGGCGGCTTCGATGTGGTGCCATCAGATTGTTTGATCGCTTACACGGCAGGGAAACTCCCCGGCGCAACCGATGTAAAAATTTACATCAAGGGCATTGGCGGAGGGATCTCGCGCGGTACAGCCCGCTCTGGCATTGAGAACAGCCACCGGCAGGGACGCATCCGCCGCGCTGGAAAGATCGAGAATGTACCCAATGTGTGGGACACGAAATTCGTGGACTTTGGGCGCGGACCTTCACGCGTGATCTCGATCGGTTGGGGCGACGTGAGCACGGCATATTACAGTACGGGTATTCCGAACATTACGACCTATATGAGTTTTCCCAAGTCTGCAATAAATGCTATGAAGCTCACCCGCTACATCGGTCCGATCTTGTATACACGTGCCGCAAGGGATTTCCTGAAATGGTTGATCGGGGTATTCAACCCTACAGGTCCTTCAAAAGAGCAGAACGAAAAAGGATTTAGCATGATGATCGCCGAAGTGACGGATGGAAACAAAACCGTCCGCGCGAAACTGCGCACCCCTGAGGCATATAAATTGACCGCGCTTACTGCGGTGGAGATCATGAAGCGCATCCTTGCCGGACACCACAAGCCCGGCTTCCAAACGCCCAGCACAGCCTATGGCATGGACTTTATTTTGCAGTTCGAAGGCGTACAGCGCGAGGACCTGTAACAGCGGATATACCATGGGTATTATATAATCGCACGCAACGAACTCAGAGGAGAATATGAACATCGGAATTTACATTTACGATGATGTTGAAGTGCTCGATTTTTCAGGTCCGTTCGAGGTGTTTACAACCGCCACGCGTATGCACGCAAGGCGCCACGCGGACTCGCCTGCACTTTTCAACGTATTCCTGATCGCTGAAAAAGCGGGTCTCGTCTCAGCAAGGGCAGATTACAAAGTTCAACCACATTACACCATTCAGAACCATCCCGAGGTGGATGTATTGCTCGTCCCTGGCGGCGTGCATATGCACGAGTTGGAAAAACCAAATGTGATCCAATGGCTGGCGAACATCTCCCCGAAAACAAAAATAACCGCATCCGTCTGCACAGGCGCATTTCTGCTGGCGAAGGCAAACCTCCTGCAGGGACTTTCCTGCACCACTCACTGGGAAGATGTCGCCGACCTGCGCGCCATGTTCCCAGCACTTGACGTGAAAGAAGATGTGGCATGGGTGGATAACGGGCGCATCGTCACATCTGCGGGTATTTCTGCAGGCATTGAAATGGCGCTGCACCTCATCACCAAACTAGCGGGTAAGGATCTTGCCGTCCGAACCGCACGCCAAATGCAATACACTTGGATTAACGCATCATTATCACAGGAGCAAAAATGAAATTTGAAACTCTCGCCATCCACGCCGGGCAGGAACCCGACCCGAACAACGGCGCCGTTATGACGCCGGTCTATCTCACGTCCACATACAAGCAGGACGGCATTGGCAAGCCACGACAGGGATATGAATATTCGCGCACGTTGAATCCCACTCGCAAGGCTTTACAGGATTGTCTTGCAGAACTTGAAAGCGGACAATGGGGACTGGCTTTTGCTTCCGGCATGGCTGCAACGGATACAGTTTTGCGGATGCTTGCGCAGGGCGACCATGTCGTTGCAGGTAACGACGTCTATGGCGGCACGTTCCGTTTATTTGATAAAGTGCTGCGCCGCTTCGGTTTGGACTTTACCTTTGCCGACACAACCGATCCTGAGAACCTCGCTGAAGCCTTAACCCCGCAAACCCGTATTGTCTGGCTGGAGACTCCCACCAACCCCCTGCTGGCTGTGTCAGATATTCGTGCGGTAGCAGAGGTGGTGAAGAACCATCCGAACAAGCCGATCCTTGTAGTGGATAACACCTTTGCCACACCGTATCTTCAGCGCCCGCTGGAGTTGGGCGCGGATCTGGTCGTCCACTCCATGACCAAATATCTTGGCGGTCACTCGGATGTGGTCGGCGGTGCGGTCATCGGCAAGGATAAGGAACTGGGCGAGAAACTGGCATATTTACAAAACGCCATCGGCGGTGTACAGGGACCGATGGACTCGTTCCTTGTATTGCGCGGTATCAAAACCCTGCCCGTCCGCATGGACAGGCACGCCGAGAACGCCGAGAAGATTGTGGCATTTTTAGAGAAGCACAAAAGCGTCAAACGGCTCATCTACCCCTTTCATGAGAGTCACCCCCAGGTCCAGATCGCGAAGCGGCAGATGAAAAATGGCGGCGGGATGATCTCCTTCATTATGAAGGATGGGCGCGATGCGGCGGTCCGGGTTGCTGAATCCACCAAACTGTTCACGCTGGCAGAATCATTGGGGGGCGTTGAATCACTCATTGAAGTCCCCGCGGCGATGACGCATCTTTCCACACAGGGCTCAACGCTCGAAGTAGACCCAGGTCTGGTACGGCTTTCGGTCGGCATCGAAAACGTCGACGACCTGCTCGCAGACCTTGAGCAAGCAATGCGCTAAAACGAAGACCTCCCTTTCGGGAGGTCTTTTTTCTATTTTGCTTTTACAACTACAAGGGTTACATCATCATCCTGTTTGGAGCCGTCCTGATACTCTTGCAGGGTTTCGAGCATGACGTTGCAAGCCTGTTGTGCGCTCATCTTCGTGAGTTCTTTGAACGTTTCTTTGATACGGTCCAGACCAAAGGCTTCGCCTTTCGGGTTGCGGCAGTCGGTCATGCCGTCTGTATAAAGCAGAAGTGTGTCACCCGATGCCAGTTTGACGGTGCGTTCATCAAGGGTCATCGGCTCCCACAGCCCGATCGCCATGCCCGGTTTGTGGGGCATACGCTCCACGGTGCCGTCGGCATGCAAAATGAGCGGCGGTTCATGCCCGGCACGCGCGTATGAGAAATCGCGGGTGCGCAGGTCGAGAATGCCATATAACACGGTGACAAACTGAGTGGATTTTTGCAAACGTGTGATGTGCGTGTTGACGAGGTTCATCACCTCGGCGGGTGTCATGCCAATATCCGCCTCTGCCATGATAAGCGCATGGGCGCGTGCCATGAACAACGCGGAGGGAACGCCTTTATCCGCCACATCGCCGATCAACACGCCAATGCGATGATCCTTGAGTTCAAAGACATCGTAAAAATCGCCGCCGACCTGACGGGCAGGCAAAATGCGCGCGCCAAAACCATATTCCTCTGTATCTGGCAGCACATCGGGAAGAATGCTGAGCTGGATCTCTGCGGCAAGTTGAAGCTCGCGTTCGAGGCGTTCCTTCTCGATCAATTGTGCCTGTGCCGCTTTTAACTCGTCGTAGGCTTTTTGCAGCATCTGGTTTTTGGTAACGAGGTCATGGAATGCAGCTTCGTTCGAAGACTCGAGCCTTTCACTGATGATCTCGACCATTGCATACGCAAGATGCGGCCAACGCTGAAGGCATTCGTTGAACTTGTCGCGGGTCATCATCCAAAGGGTGCAATCAGACTGTGCGCGTACAGAGGCTGTGCGCCGTCCCTGTTTGAGGATGAGGCTCATCTCACCAACGTATTCACCGGGTCCGCATGTACGCAGCAGCATTTCGTCATTTGTGCCGCCCGCCAGAACCACTTCGAT
>JBAIYF010000254.1:0-1591 GCA_037916115.1 Anaerolineales bacterium | reverse complement strand
GTGGCGGCGGCGGGTGGTTTGCTATCGTTCTATTACATCGCTTCTGTGGGGATGATGGTGCTGCGTGGAATTGTTGAAATTCGCAAGAAAGAAGAAAGATGAAAGAATGAAGATCGCACTTATTACAAACTCGCGAATACCATCACTGACGGCTAATTCGATTCAAGCGATGAAGGTCGCTCAGGCATTAATGCAATTGGGACATGAAATCAAGATGTTCGCGCCCGCGGAAACGGAACCTGTATCCAAAGAGACTCTCCTTGCTCATTACGGATTACGCCTCATGCCCGACCTTGACCTGCTTCCGTCCATCAAGCGACTCAAACGCCTCGACTTTATCGTCCATGTCCAGCGGGCTGCGAAGAAGTTTGGTGCTGAATTAATTTACACTTGGCTGCCTCAATCCGCGGCATTGGGCGCGTGGATGGGGTACCCCGTGGTGCTCGAAATGCACGCGGATAATTCCGGCAAGCTCGGCGTATGGTGGATGCGTCAGTTCTGGAAGCAGAAGACGCCAAAGGTGATGACGGTCACCACCTCAACGTTGAGAAACGCTTTGGAGCGCTCGACCCAATTCGAGTTCCCGAATGAAGCGATTTTGCTCGCACCGAACGGCGTCGAGTTGGAGAAGTATGCGGGTTTGCCCAATCCAGTTGAAGCGCGTCGTCAATTGAATTTGAAAGAAGGGCTGACGGTTGGATTCACGGGGCATATTTACCCTGGCAGAGGCGCTGATCTGTTGTTTGAACTCGCCAGGCAAATGCCTGCGGTGAATTTTTTGTGGGTGGGCGGCACGCCTGAGTTGGTGGATTTTTGGCGCGGCAAATTGAATGAAGCCAAAATGACCAATGTGACGATGACCGGCTTTGTGAAGCATGAGTCGATTCCGATGTATCAAGCCGCGGCGGATGTGCTGCTGATGCCGTACTCGCGCTCCATCGAGGCTTCGAGCGGACAGGACATTGCCGAGGTCATCAACCCGATGAAGATGTTCGAATATATGGCGGCGGGGCGGGGAATCGTTTCGGCAGACTTGCCTTCGATACGCGAAGTGTTGAACGAGGGTAATGCGGTGTTTTGTAGTGCTGGTACATTGGGAGATTGGGAATCGGTGATTGGTGAGTGGAAAGTGGAAATTGAGAATCTGCTTGCCGATGAGCCGCGCCGCCTGGCGTTGGGGATGCAGGCCCGCAAGGATGTGGAGCAGTTGACGTGGGTTAAGCGCGAAGAGCGGGTGATGGAGTTGTTGAACAAAAATCTCAGTTGACAATATCTCAAATTGAGATATACTGTTCCCGTGCATATCATAACCCGTAAAACTCTAATTCAATTTTGGGAGAAGCATCCTGAAAGCCGCACTGCCCTAATGCGTTGGTTCAAGATTGTGCAGAAAACGGATTTTGGCAGTTTTGCGGAGTTGCGCGAGGTTTTTCCTTCAGCGGACAAGGTCGATCATTGGATCATTTTCAATATTGGCGGTAACAAGTACAGGTTGATTGCATCCATTCACTTCAACCGTGGCAAGGTCTATATTCGGTATGTTCTAACCCATGCCGAGTATGACAAAGGAGATTGGAAACATGACACTCCT
>JBAIYF010000253.1:0-1888 GCA_037916115.1 Anaerolineales bacterium | reverse complement strand
AAAGATAGGCGGAGGCAATGTAAAAGCGGTGGCGCGAGTCCTCGTCCACGAACCCAACCACAAGGTCCAGGTCTTTTGAGGCGGCGAGCAGCGGCTTGAAGACCGGATCTTCTTCCGTCGGCTTGTGCGCAACCGAAGCGACCAGATCCTGCAAAACATAACCTGTCAGCGAAAGTTCAGGGAACATAAGCAAGTCAGCCTTTTGCGCCTTTGCTTGCTCAATATAATGAAGATGCTTGGCGAGGTTGGCATCCACATCACCAAGTTTGGTGCTGATCTGTGCTAAAGCAAGTTTTAGTTTCATCGAAAGAATCTTACCACCAAAAGATATATCTATTTTGATACAGTCACGCGTATGGTGTCGCCGGTTTCAGAAGACTCAACCACTGTTACAGTGACACCATCGACTGTAACCACCTCGCCCGCCGCAAGGGGGGAATGATAACGGTATGGATCGTTCTTAAGAATGGGATAAACGATCAGCGTCCCTTTGCCAGAAGTGATGGATGTATCCACCGTATAAACCAGAGCACCGGATTTCGGAATTCCCGCATCATAACCAACGGGTCGGCGGGACTCAACAACCACAACTTTACTCTCGCTGACGGGAATCATGACCGCCTTTATGCCGCCTACAGTTTCAATAGGGGTAATCGAAACGGTTTGCGCCCCTTCTGTCTGGCAGATAATCTGTTCATCATCCAGCCACCCCAATTGCCAACGCTCGAACGCAAAAAGTTCCGGCGCACTTCCGCCAATAAAACCCATCAAGCCAAAACCGCCTGCAAAGCGGTGTTGGTCATCATAATTTGAAATATCAAATTGATAGGCATACAAATCTGGCAACCCCATCGTATGACCAGACTCGTGGTTCAGCCATAGAAATCCCCAGGATGGCAGGTCGGCGCCAGAGGTTACACCATTCGAGAAGACCTTCCCATCGGCAGTATATCCCTGCCCCGGATTCGCACCGAATGCCGGACCATACCCCACGTCTCTTGCCTGCGGCGGGATGAGCACCACCACCGAATCTGCTTTTGAGAAGTCCACATCGGCATCCGCCAGCGTAACGGCTTCCTGAATAAATTCCAGATGCCCTTCATAGGAGTGGATCGCACCGCCATAAAACGAAGACGGCTGGCTCAAGTGCAGCCAAACAAAATGCGGTTCCAGAATCCAGTTCATTCTGCCGTAGGAATTTACATTGAAAAATCTCTCCGCATCCGGGGAGACCAATGCAAACACCTCTTCCGGTGTTTGCGAAGCAGCAACATCGGGAAAATCAGCAAACAGAACCACGGTCTGTACATCGCCGATGGAAGGTAATTTATGTGCAGGGTTGGGCAACCCAAAACCCACATTTGTAAAGGCAAAAGCACGCAGTTTACAGGCATCCACAAAAGTGAACTCAGACTCATCCGAAAGTGTTGCGACAGGCTCAACGTACACAAAGTCTACTGTCGGTTCACTAATAACAGTTACCGCAGTCTTATTTGCCGAAGGCGGAGTTGGTACGGAATTGTTTCCACAAGCGGCAAGCAAAAAAGCATTCAATAAAACAATAAATAAAACTCGAAGCTTCAGCATTTCAAGTTTCCTATCATGACAATATACATCACTCCCCTTAATATTAAACCAAAAAGCCCGACCCAATGTGTCGGACTTTTCTGCGGAGAGGGAGGGATTCGAACCCTCGGTGGACCGGAGCCCACAACAGTTTTCGAGACTGTCCCATTCAACCACTCTGGCACCTCCCCAAATTTTGAAGCGGGCGAAATTATACCCGAAAATCATTTTCGTAAATCAATTATCTAGGCATACCCAACAGGGGAATATAATCCGATGCAAATCTGTAACTCAAGGAATTTTCATGGGACAATCTTCGATC
>JBAIYF010000252.1:0-2765 GCA_037916115.1 Anaerolineales bacterium | reverse complement strand
CAGTGACCGAAGCTGTCCATGCCCTCTCCACCATCGCAGACGGGCTGGGCTTCGGCTTCTCAGGTCAGAGCGACCCCAAGCAGCAATTGTTCAATTACCTGCAAGGCAGGTCGATGTTATTAGTGCTCGATAACGCCGAACAACTTGTGGAAGAGATCGGCTTCCTCGCCGAATTGCTGGAATACGCGCCGAACATCCGCTTACTGGTCACTTCGCGCGAACGCCTCAACCTGCGCGGCGAATGGGTCTTCACCCTCGATGGTTTGCCCCTGCCCGAAGAACAAGACAAAGCCGTGCAGGAAAATGCCGCCGTGCGCTTGTTCGTGCAAAGTGCAAATCGTTTGCGCCCCGGCTTCTCGCCCAACCCCGAAGATCTGCACTCCATCTGCCGCATCTGCGAACTGGTAGGTGGACTTCCGCTCGGGCTGGAACTGGCAGCCACATGGATCCAGATCCTCTCCTGCGCCGAGATCGTGCTTGAGCTCGAAAAAGGTCTCGACCTGCTGACCCTCTCTCAACGCGACATGCCCGTGCGTCATCAAAGTGTGCGCGCCGTATTCGACCACTCGTGGAATTTACTCGCACCGCTCGAACAAAAACTCTTTGCCCGCCTCTCCATTTTCAAAGGCGGCTTTACCCGCGAAGCCGCGCAGCAAGTGGCAGATGCCACCCTGCCCCTGCTCGCTGCCCTGACAGATAAATCGCTCATCCGCCCATCCGAAGCGGGACGTTACACCGTCCATGAATTGCTGCGCCAATATGCCGCAGAGCGCCTCGAAGCCGATGCCGACCTGCAGCGTTCCACCCAAGACCGGCACAGCGCCTACTTCCTCGAACATCTCGTCCAACAAAGGGATGCCCTGTGCAGCTCGCAGCAGAAGGACGTCCTCGCATGGATCACCGCAGATTTCAACAACATTCTGACAGCGTGGGAATGGGCTGTAAAAACGCAGCAGCTTGCCAACCTGCGCGCCGCCTCATGGACGTTCTGGTATTACTTCGAACTGCGCGGAACCTATCAGGAAGGCGACGGCATTTTCCATCGCGCAGAAAAAGCGCTCACGCAAGTCATGTCAGCCCAGTCCGCGCCATCGGATGAGATAAAAATCCTGATAGCCAACTTGAAAGCACATCGCGGGTTTTTCAATTTCCGCACCGGGCAAAATACCCAATCGCTGGAAGCCACACAACAAGCCGTTTCCACCTTGCGGCAATTCCCAGACGAAGCCGCCCTGCGCGACGCGCTCTGGTCCTTTGGCGGGGCTGCCTGGGTGGTGGGGCAATTCCAGGCGGCGCATGACGCGTTGAAAGAAGGGCTGGAAATCAGCAAACGTTTGCAATGGCCGTGGGGTATCGCCGTCGATACCATGTTCCTTGGCATGGTGCTGCATGAATTAGGCGACTATGAAAAGGCGTTCGTTCTACTCGAAGAAGCGCGCGAACAATCGCAGTCGATGGGTGATCCGCGGCTGATCATTTTTTCCACCAGTTATCTCAGCCGCACGGCATACACACTGGGTCGCGCCGAGCAGATGATGAAATTGCTGCAATCTGCCCTGCAGCAAGCCATGGAGATGAACGACCGTTATGCCACCGGGCTCGCCTGGGAGCAGTTGGGGTTGAACGCCCTGCAATTGGGCAACACCCGTCATGCGGTTGTCGGGCTCGAAGAGAGCATGCAGCTCTTCCGCGAGACCAACGACCTCTGGAGCATGACACGCGTAATGAACAGCCTCGGCGATATTGCTTTTTCTCTCAGAGAATTGGATAAAGCCGCCTCACACTACACCGAGGCATTGACCGTGGCCCTGCAAGTGGGGACGTGGCCCACAGCCTTCGCCGCCCTGCTCGGTCTGGCAAACCTTGCCGTGGAACAAAAGGATCCCGCCCGCGCATGGGTGTTGACCGCGCTGATCGTCAAACACCCCGCTTCTGAAACCTTCAGCGAGCAGGCAAAAGAACTTCAAACCTCCCTGCAATCGCAATTGGGGGCGGAACAACTCTCCAATTTGCAGAACCAGATCGAGAACACGCCCCTGCCCGCATTGCTTCAGTCTGCGGTGAAAAATAAGTCTGTGATCTGATAGGCGGCATAATTTTTCCCTTCCACTCCTTCTGTTGCTAAGTATAGCCAAGCCCGATGTTGGTAATGTCCCCGCACAGTGCTAGCGGGTCGACTGCTCAGATTGACGCCAACGCGATCAGCCCAAAGATATCCCCCAGCAGGTGAGCCAGCCAGACCACCCAAAGGTTATTGCGGCGGGCGAACATGATGCCATATAAAATCGAAGCGACAACAATCAAGCCGACATCCGTCAAGACCACCAGCCACGGTCCGGGGGTGAAATGCGCCAACCCAAACAGGAGTGATGCCAATCCAATTGCCGCTGGCACACCAATGAAAGGAACCAACCGCCCTTGAAGTAAGGTTCGATAGGTCAGCTCTTCACCGACCAACGAAATGGCAAGCAAGGGGAGCAGGATCTCCCAACCGATTCCCATTTCAAAAGGCAGGCGAGATTGAACGTGTGCAAGATACTCGGGGAAATTTGTTTTCGCCCAAATCACAAGTGCGGGCTGGATCACAAATCCGGCAAGGATGAAAAACATCCAATTCGCGCGCAGGTCTTTTCCAAATGTGCGAACGTGGAAGCCCAATTCCGCCCAGGTGCGGTGGCGTAGAATGCGCTCAATGAGCAGGTATGCTATTGGCAGCAGTGCAAAGAGTGTCTTTGCGCTCGGAATGAACCACATTCCAAACAAAG
>JBAIYF010000251.1:0-4346 GCA_037916115.1 Anaerolineales bacterium | reverse complement strand
GTCCCATTTGCACCATGCCATTGGCGCTGCCCAATTTCTCTTTCGGCACGATCATCGTAATGGACGCGGTATAAGCGGGTTCCTGGAAGGCTCCAAACACTGAGCCTAAAAAGGCGATGATATAGATGTGCCAGAGTTCCAACCCGCCGGTACCAAGCAATACAAATACAGCAAGTGTTAGAAGAGCACTAAGTGTATCTGCCGCGATCATGATCTTGCGGCGGTTGAAGCGGTCTGCAATCGAGCCCGCAATTGGGAGAAGAAACGTGCGCGGAATGGAGCCGAGCAGAACGGTGATGGCGAAGGGTGTGGCTTGTTTGGTCTGGTCATAGATCCATACGCCAAGAGCGAAGTTGGTCAGCCCTGAGCCGAGCATGGAGATGAGTTGTCCGCCCCAGATGATGAAGAAGGTCATCATATTTTTTGGAGTTTCAATGCGGGTATTTTCTAAAGCTGCTGTTGTCATTTCTTTTTCCCTTTCTTTTTGGTCTTGTCAAAATAAAAACTTGGATAGAACGCCACGGTCAATGCGTAGGGCTGGTCTGACGATTTGGAAGCTTTATCTTCCGCTTCGAACTCTTGAATGAGCTTGATCAACCTTCCCTGAAATTCTTCGATGCGTTTTTCAGAGACACTGCTCACAACACGGTTGATGATGACACGGCGAGGCATCTCTTCGGCACCCTGTTCCAGTTGAAATTGACGTGCCTGCATGCTGCGGAGCAAGTCTTCACGGGTGGCGTCGATGGTGGAGGAAAGCAGGATGTTGATCGGCTCGTTATCGCCATCTTTGTTGAACTTGAACAGAGCAGGGTCGATATCGAGCAGTTCCGCGGCGGAGCGGTAGGTCTTCTCAACCATATTAGCGACCATGCGGGTTTCGGCGACTTCGATCATGCCCAGTTTTTCGAGTGCCCCAAAGTGGTAGTAGAGCTTGCTGGGAGCCAGCCCAAGTTTCTCCGCCACCTGCTTGACGGTCAGCGCCTGCCCTTCGAGCAATTCCATGATCTGCACTCTTAATGGGTCGGCAATGGCACGCAGGGTCTCCAAGTCGGCAATATGAAAGCGTTTTTTAGCTTCGGTTTTTTTCATTGAAAAATCCTTTTCTATCGGTAAAAAATATTTTATCAATAGAAGCAATTTTACCTCTCTTGAAACATGTGTCAAGCCGCCGTCCGCTCCCCCAAAAGGGGGAAGTTGGCGGTATCATAGCGGTTGTAAGACAAGTTACTTCCAACTCAGGAGTTGTTAGCATGCAGGTTTTAGGTATCGATATTGGCGGCTCGGGCATTAAAGGCGCACCGGTCAACATTGAAACGGGAGAATTAATGGCGGAACGTCTGCGCATCAAGACCCCCAAGGGCGCAGAACCCGAACCCGTAGCAAATGTAGTGGCAGAGATTGCGCGTCATTTCAATTGGACAGGTCGCATTGGTGTGGGCTTCCCCGCCCCCATCAAAAATGGTGTGGCATTGATGGCGGCAAATGTCTCTGAAAAATGGATCGGCACCAATGCCAATGAACTCCTGAGCAAGTCCACGGGCTGTTTGTGTCACGTTGGTAATGATGCGGATGTGGCAGGCATGGCAGAGATGAAGTTTGGCGCGGGGAAAGACCAGCCTGGCACGGTCATCATGGTCACGCTCGGCACAGGCATTGGCACTGCCATTTTTTACAACGGTCACCTGCTGCCCAACACCGAGTTCGGTCACCTGCAAATGGACGGCAAGGATGCCGAACACCGCGCATCGGATGCAGCCCGCCAGCGCAAGGACATGTCGTGGAAAAAGTACGCCAAGCGACTGAACGAATATCTGAGCGAAATGGAAAAGCTGTTCTGGCCCGATCTGTTCATCGTCGGCGGCGGCATCAGCAAATATCACGAAAAATATCTCCCGCTGCTAACGCTGCAGGCTAAGATCGTCCCGGCGCAGTTCCAAAATGAAGCGGGCATTGTCGGCGCGGCTTTGTTCTCGCAAGGTATGGATGTAAAGGTTTAGGATTGCATGCGCCGTTAGGGGCTAAGCGGACATCAAGAATCAAAAAGACCTGACAGGCTTTTATAAACCTGTCAGGTCTTTCATTTTGCTTACTGCGCCTTCACAACGCTGAACTTTTCCTTGCCGATCTTGTAATTGCCGCTGTGCTTGAGCACCTGGTCAACCACATCCTCGGGAATGTCTACGAACGAGATTTTCTCTTCGATGCGGATCTTGCCGATGACATTGCCGGGGATGTTGGCATGGAAGGCGATCTGCCCCACGATGTCGTTCGGGCGGATGTTGTGCGCCTTGCCTTTGTTGACCTTCAAGCGCACCATCCCCTCCTCGTGAGTGCGGCTCCCTTTGACCCGTGACTTGTCTCCAAAACGCCCGGGCTTTTCGCTACGTCCAAAGGACTCACGGCTCGCCCCCCTTGTGGGGGTTCCACCGCGAGAAAAGTCGCGGTCACGGCGCTCTTCGGTGACCTGTGCCACCTCGGCAATCGGACGCTGCTTTTCATCACCGCGTGAAATTTTGATGGCAGCGGCGGCGATGTTCATCACATCGTGCCCGGCGTCGATCAATTCCTGCACCATTTCGAGTTCGCGCTTGTAACGTCCACGCCCAAGCCAGACTTTGAGCTTTTCCACAACTTGTGTTTCGCGGTGTTTGGCGATGTCTTCGGGAGTGGGCAGTTCCATCTGCTTGACAGGCTGCTTGGTGAGCGCTTCCACTTCACGCATGCGGCGCTTCTCTCTTGGAGAGAGCAGGGTGATGGCAACGCCGGTCTTGCCAGCGCGCCCGGTACGACCAATGCGATGGACATACACTTCGGCATCGTCGGGCAAGTGATAATTGAAGACATGCGAAATATCGTCAATGTCCAAACCGCGGGCGGCAACATCGGTGGCGACGAGCACCTTTAGTTGATTAGCGCGGAAACGTCCGAGCACGCGTTCGCGGGCTTGCTGGTCCAGGTCGCCGCTGATAGCTTCTGCGGGAATGCCGCGCACGACCAATTCGTTGGCAAGCGTGCTGGTTTCGGCGCGGGTGCGGGTGAAGATCAACGCGCTGTGGATGGGTTCAATTTCAAACAAGCGGGTGAGCGCATTGGTCTTGTGACTTTCATGCACAAGATAGTAGCGCTGTTCAATGGCTGCGGCGGTGAGAGTGCTCCTTTTAACAGCAACCGTTTGCGGGTCCCGCATGAAGCGATCTGCCAGTTTGCGAATTCGTGCGGGCATGGTGGCGCTGAAGAGCGCGGTCTGACGTTCGGCGGGAGTCTCAGACAGAATCCGTTCAACATCTTCCACGAAGCCCATGTTGAGCATTTCATCCGCTTCATCGAGGACGACGGTCTTGATGCCGTTGAGGAAGAGCACTTTGCGGTCGAGCAGGTCGATCAAACGCCCGGGCGTGCCGACGACGATATCCGCGCCGCGCTGCAAGCTGTTGATCTGCGGACCGTACGGCTGACCACCATAGACGGCAAGCACGCGCAAGTTGAGATACTTGCCATACTCGGTCATCGAGTCGGCGACTTGAAGAGCGAGTTCACGCGTGGGCGCGAGGATCAGCGCCTGCGGATTTTTTTGTTTTACAAAGTTATTGAGAATGGGTAGGGCAAAAGCGGCGGTTTTGCCGGTGCCGGTTTGAGCCTGACCGACCACGTCCACGCCGGTGAGCATGAGGGGGATCATGCCCGATTGAATGGGAGTCGGCTCGGAATAGCCAAGCTCGGTAATAGCCTGCATGATCTCGTCACGCAGGTTGAGAGAAGAAAAATCGGTTGTCATTGTTATCCTTTTGTTTTCCGTCATTGCTTCGGCTTACGCCCTTGCAATGACGAAATAATATGCGGGATGTTTTGACAACTCTTTCAACAATTCTTCCTGCTCAACAAGGTCTGCTTTTGCAAGCAGGACCCGCCCAACAAAAAAGCCCGGGAGGTTTCCGCGGGCTACTTAGAGCGATCAAAACAAGTTCCCAGAAATACAGCGGGCGTGAGTGTACCACAGAATTCGGACGATAGACGACCGACCATGGACGATGGTTTTACTCGATCGTCTCCATGCTGAGCAGGATCCACGCGCCGCCGTCGTTGACGCAATACACGCGGTAGAGACGCTTGTCCTCGATCACATTCAACAACGATTCGGTGATGAGGAACTTGATGCTGTCCATTTCCAGGACGTAGGATACCCGAGTGGAAACACGGTGCATGTTACGGTCCAGACCGGCGCGGGATTCGTATGCCCGGGCGCGCGCTTCGATGGTTTGGATCGTACCCAGCGGTTTCTGCTCCATCGGCGTACCCATGGACTTGTACATATTCACCGAGGATTGATACGAACGAGGCGCGAT
>JBAIYF010000250.1:0-3826 GCA_037916115.1 Anaerolineales bacterium | reverse complement strand
ACATTGCTGGCATCGGGGAGTTCCGATCTTCACATCTGGCTTTGGGATGTGAAAACCGGCAATCTGCTTGCGCGCTCACCTGACCCAAACGAAGGTGGTCATATCAACACAGTTGCCAGCGTTACATTCGACACAAAGACCGGGCAGATCGCATCAGTCAGTTGGGATAATACTGTCAAGATATGGAAGCCTCTCATTGACATTGAGAACGGCGAGTGGACCCTTCAACTAGTCGACACGCTTGCTGGGCACTCCAGTTCCATTTGGACCGCATCCTTTAGCCCAACCGGGGAGTGGCTTGCAACCGGAAGTTCGGACAAGACCCTGATCCTTTGGGATATGGAGCAAATCAGCCAGATCGGAGAAACCGTCGCCTATATGAAAGGTGATGTATGGGCGTTGGCAACCTCGCCAGACGGCACATTGTTCTCCGCTGCGGATACAAACGGGAACATCCGTACATGGGACTTCGACGGAAACAGCCTGAGCAACCCAAGAAGCATGATACATGAAGGAGGCGTGCTCTCACTCGCCTATAGCCATAACGGAAAATGGATGGCATCTTCCGGGCAGACAGATTATGCCATCCGCATTTGGGACCCAAACACAGGCGAAGAGTTGTGGAGCATTGAAAACGCACACACCGACGAGATCTGGTCGATCGCGTTCAGCCCGGATGACCGGTATATTGCTTCCACAAGTATGGACAAGACCCTAAAGGTCTGGGATACGGAAACAAAATCACTGGTCGGGCAGGCACTTACTCATAGCACCGGAGTGTACACTTTAATTTTTGTCAACCAGGGTCGTGAAATTCTTGTTGCAGGGTATGCACAAGACATCTTCCGGTGGGATATTACCAACATCACAGCAGACACCACCCCCACATCCTTGACCGGTCATGCCGCCGCTGTAAACCTGCTGGCGGGCAATCCTAAGTACCCCAACCTGTTCGCCTCCACAAGTGACGACAAAACGATCCTACTCTGGAATGTGGACAGACAGGAACATACGCCTCCCGTTCTTGGAATGAACGAAAGCATGGAAGCGGTCGCTTTCCGACCGAGCGGTGATTGGATGGCAAGCGCAACCAATAACGATACAGTAGTGCTCTGGAAATTGGATGCCGAACGTTGTTCAAAAAACTGGGATGCAGAAACCTGCCAGCCGCAAAGAATCGGCTCACCGCTGACAGGCAGCGCAAGCGCTGTGGAAAACGTTATCTTCCTGTCTGATACCCAATTGGTCTCCTCAAGCGCCAATGGGCAGATCATTCTGTGGAATTTGGACAAGTCGCTTTGGTATGACCAGGCATGCGGTGTGGTGAACCGAACCTTGACCGACTCTGAATACGGTCAATACATCGAAGGAAAGATCAACAAGACCATGCTCAATGCCCTGAAGTGGACCCGCGACCATTTTGGAAATTCCCCCGAACAAACCATTCCAACCTGTGTAAGAAGCAAGTAACGGATTAAAAACAAAAAGGTCGTGGAATTCCACGACCTTTTTGTTTTATTCAGCGGATTTCTTTTCTTTTTTGACCTGGACAACTTCGCGTCCTTTGAAGTAACCGCAGTTCGGGCAGACGAGGTGAGGCAGGCGCTTGTTTCCGCAATTGGAACAGGTAACGATGTTTGCTGCCTTCAAAGCGTCCTGTGAGCGGCGGCGGTCACGGCGTCCCTTTGAATGTTTGCGCTTGGGATGTGGGGTCATGAAACGTTCTCCTTTATACATACATCAGACGGGCGCGTGAGCCCGTCTGGGTTGGTTTTATACGAAGCCCGCTGATTATATATGCGGGTAGCGGTGACGTCAAGGAAATTCCGATGTAAAATCGAGCCATGGATATCCAGATCGCAGTCGCAAAGGTCAATAAATACGCGGTTTCTGAAAGTGGAGACACGCTGGAAGTGATCGAACGCCCCACTGGTGGTCTTTCAGTGGTGCTCGCCGACGGTCAAACCAGTGGACGCGGCGCAAAAGCCGTTTCCATGATGGTCGTCCGTAAGGTCATCAGTCTTATCGCTGAAGGCGTCCGCGACGGTGCCGCCGCCCGGGCAGCCTCCGATGCGCTTTTCGCAGAACGCGCCGGGAAAGTGACCTGTACCCTCAACATCGCCTCCGTCGACCTGCATAGCAAGACCATTGTACTGGCGCGCAATAACCCGGCACCCATGTACATCTGCCGCGGAGAGGAAATCGATGCTCACAATGAAGAGAGCATATCGCTCGGAACCTCCCGCAATGTTCGCCCAGTCATCACCGAACTCACCATCGAAGCTGGTCTTACCGTGGTCATCTTTTCAGACGGTATCAGCCATGCTGGTGAGAGACGCGGAACTCCCATGGACGTCCGTCAGACGATCGCCTCTGTGTTGGAAGAACAAGACCCTTCTCCTCAACAGCTTGCCGACACCCTTCTCAATGAAGCCGTCCGTCTCGATGATAACCGCCCCTCCGACGATATCAGTGTAGTCGTCCTGCGCGTTTCACCCCGAAAAGGTGATGATGTGCGGCGTATGACCGTCCGCCTGCCGATCAATGCCTAAATCCATTCTATTCAACAAGCACCAATGGCGGCATATTCAAGCAACTGTGCGCGATACCGCCATCCTACTCAAGGAATTCCGAGCCCCTCTGCTATGGTTCACCTTTGCTGTGATTGGCGGCGGCTTTCTTTACAACTATCTTTCCGCCCTGGTGAATGAGCCGGTGGATAGTCTCGTCGAATCCATCTACATTGTGCTCATTGCCACCTTCCTCCAGCCAGCCAACCGCGACTTCCCCCATCACATCTTCCTGCAAGCCTTCCACTTTTTGATGCCGCTGATCGGGTTGATCGTGCTTGCGCAGGGACTGGCTGATTTTGGGAGCCTCTTTTTCAATCGTAAATCGCGCAACAAGGAATGGGAAATGGCTGTAGCTTCCACCATGCAAAACCACATCATCCTCATCGGTTTGGGACACCTCGGCTATCGAGTGGCGCTCAAACTACACGAAATGGGCGAAGTGCTCGCCGTCATAGACTTCAAACATGAAGCCGACACCACCAACGCCGTTAAAAAACTGGGCATCCCCGTCATTCACGACGATGCCACCCGCCCGGCGATCCTCGAATCTGCAAACATCAAAAAAGCACGCGCCATCATCCTTGCCAGCCAAAACGACGCCATGAACCTGCAGATCGCACTCAAAGCACGCTCGCTTAACCCGAAAATACAAGTCATCATCCGTATTTTTGATGATGACTTCGCCCACGCTTTGCAGGAACAATTCGGCTTCATCGCATTAAGCGCCACCGAAATGGCAGCACCCGTTTTCGCCGCCGCAGCCGCCGGGGTGGATGTAACCAACCCCATCTCCGTTGAGGGGCAACTGCTTAGCCTGGCACGGCTTACCATTTCGTCCAAAGCGCCTTTTGCCGATAAGACCATCGGCTACATCGAAGATAACTATCACCTCAACATCGTCGTCCACCGCAGAAACGGAAATTCTGAAATGCACCCCACCGACAAAACCCATATTCAACCCGGCGATGTCATCGCCATTCTTGGCGGACCCGAACAGTTGAACCGCATCCTACACGACAATGGACAATGAACCCGCTACTCCCCTGATCGGCGTTGTTGGTCCGTGCGGCGCAGGCAAATCCACCCTCATCCGCGGGCTGGAGAGTCACGGCTATCGCTGCCGTCACATTGCGCAGGAACATTCCTTTGCAAAACAAATGTGGAAGGTCATATCCAAGCCGGATATTCTCATCTACCTCGACTGCAATTTCGAAAACTCCACCCTGCGCCGAAAACTCAACTGGCAGCCCGCC
>JBAIYF010000249.1:0-3624 GCA_037916115.1 Anaerolineales bacterium | reverse complement strand
ACATCCCGCCGATCAATATTGCCCTGCACTTCGGTGTGGACGGCATGAGTGCTCCGCTGGTCTTGTTAACCGGCATCGTCATGTTCACGGGCGTACTCATCTCCTGGGGTGACGACGACCCACATGTTATGTCCGGTATTCAAGACCGTCCGCGAGAGTTCTTCGCCTTCTTGTTCTTGCTGGCAGGTGGTGTGTTTGGCGTATTCGTTTCGCTTGACCTGTTCATGTTGTTCTTCTTCTATGAAATTGCGGTATTCCCGATGTATCTGCTCATTGCCATTTGGGGCTGGGCAAAGACCCGCGAATACGCAGCCATGAAGTTGACCCTCTACCTGTTCGTTGGTTCTGTGGTGGCTCTTGTCGGTGCCCTTGCCATGTACTGGACACAATACCAGAACACAGGCATCTTATCCTTTGACATGCTCGAAATGGAAAAAGCAGGTTTTTCAACGGCATTCCAAAACCTGTGGTTCCTGCCAGTCTTTCTCGGGTTTGCGGTTCTGGGCGGTATCTGGCCTTTCCACAACTGGTCGCCAGATGGTCACGTTGCCGCGCCGACAGCCGTCTCCATGTTCCATGCGGGCGTGCTCATGAAACTTGGTGCTTTTGCTGCTTTACGAGTTGGTGTCATGCTTTTGCCTGAAGGCGCTCACACATGGTCATGGCTTATCATGGCATTCGCGGGTATTGCTGTTGTTTACGGCGCATTCATTGCCTTTGTCCAAACCGACATGAAATATATGATCGGTTTCTCCTCCGTTTCTCACATGGGGTTGGTGGTGCTTGGCATCTCCACTCTCAATGAGACCGGGCTTGTCGGCGCGGGTGTCCAAATGTTTTCGCACGGTGTGATGACAGCTCTCTTCTTTGCTGTTACCGGTATGATCTACGACCGGGCACATACCCGTATGATCCCCGAGCTTGGAGGCATTGCTAAAGTGATGCCGTTCGCGACTATCGGTTTCATTATTGGCGGTCTGGTCTCCATGGGTATGCCTGGTTTCTCCGGCTTCGTTGCTGAATTCCCTATCTTCATGGGTGTCTGGCGTGAACAGTGGCTGGTGGCGGTCATCTCTAGCATTTCCATCATCATTACCGCAGCATATATTATGATGAATATTCGAAAAGTATTTTTCTCCCCGATGCCTGAAAAACTTGAAGGACATATTGGGGATGTCACCATTCTGGATAAGGTGGCAATCGCAACCCTCTGTCTGTTCATGGTTGGCATTGGCGTGTTCCCCGCGATCATGGTGCCGATGGTTGAAACAGGCGTGAAATACATCATGAACCTATTGGGAGGTGCATAATGTTTACAAATGTGACCTTCGCCTCCATACTTCCCGAAATCCTGATTCTAATCATCGGGCTTTTGGTCCTCATAATTGAACCGTTCTGGAAGGACGAACAGAAGCGCAATGCAGGTTGGCTTACCGCGGGCGGTTTGCTGCTTGCTATGCTCGTGAGTTTGCTGTTTGGGCGCCCCGGCGAACCAGTAGAAACCCTTGGTGGCATGATCCGTTTCGACTGGCTCAGTTTCTTCCTGAAAATGTTGTTCATGTTCTCAGCAGCAGCAACAGCTCTGCTTTTGATGGATCATGAACATGCCGGAAAACGCGGCGAAGCCTACCTGATGCTTCTTGCCTCGGTCATCGGTATGAACCTGATGGCTGCCTCCTCCGATCTTGTAATGCTTTACTTGGCGATCGAAACCGCGTCCATTCCAATGTACATCCTCTCCGGCTTTCTGGTCGGCGACGAACGCTCCACGGAAGCGGGCTTCAAGTACTTCCTGTACGGCACACTCGCATCCACTGTGATGTTGTACGGTTTTAGTCTTGTATACGGCTTCTCCGGCTCGACCAATCTGTACGAGATCGCTGCTACATTGACGGCGGGTTCAATATCACCGCTGCTCGCTTTTGGTATGGTGACGTTGATCATTGTGGGGTTGGGCTTCAAGGTTTCCATTGTCCCCTTCCACTTCTGGGCGCCGGATGTTTATCAGGGCGCACCTACGCCGGTTGCGGGGTATCTCTCCACGGCTTCAAAGGCAGCTGGTTTTGTGGTTTTCCTGCGTCTGTTCTTTGTGGCCTTCCCGCATTTTTATGAGACGTGGACAATGGTGTTGGCGGTTTTGGCGGCAATTTCTATGACAGTTGGTAATTTGCTGGCATTGCCTCAAACAAATATTAAGCGTCTTTTGGCATATTCTTCTATTTCACATGCTGGATATGCATTGATTGGTGTTGTTGCCTTTTCCGAGATGAACCCCGGCTGGACTCAACTTGGTGCGGCGAGCGTTGTATTTTACATGGCGGCATATATTGCTACAAATCTACTCGCCTTTGGTCTTGTGATGGCATTCAGTCGTATCACCGGATTGGAGGAAATCACAGATTATGCTGGTCTTAGCCGCCGCAGTCCCTTGATGGGTTTGATGATGTTAGCGGCATTCCTTTCGCTGGCTGGTATGCCTCCGTTCGGCGGTTTCGTGGCGAAGGTTTTTGTATTTGCTGCAGGCGTGCAGGCGAATTACACGTGGCTGGTCATCGTGGGTATCATCAACTCGATCATCGGTGTGTACTACTACTTGAATGTATTGAAGTTTGTTTACCTTTATCGCCTGCCCGGCGAGGATGAGGAAAATCACCCGATTCCATTGACTCAGCCTTACATGATTGCCCTGGTAATTCTGGTCATTGGGGTGATTTTGCTGGGAACGGTATTCGGTCCGTTCTATAACTGGTCTGACGCTGGTGCGTTGAACCTTTTCTAGTCAAATTTGATTGACCGCGGACAGCTCACTTAGGGGCTGTTTGCGGTCTTTTGCGGGTAGGCAAAGGCTTCAGGTGGCAGAGGCAGTACCGAGGTAGGGGGGAGGCGGCGAGTCTTATTTCGGTTTGACGCTCTTAGACCTGTCAGTTATAATCGTGCGGCATGACACAATCGGAACAGGATCAGAGGCGCAAAAATTTCGTTCAGACCTTGCTCATCGTAGTGATAGGGCAGGTTGGTTGTATTACTCTGGCGGTGGTTTTGGCTTCTGTCTTTGGCGGATTGTGGCTTGATAATCAATTCGGCACGAGACCCATGTTCACACTGGTGTTCTTGTTTGCCGGTATTCCCCTTTCGGTCTTCCTGATGCTGTCGCTTTCGCGCAGAGCGCTGGCGCGGTTGAAGGAAAAATTCGAAACCGAAAATAATAATACTTCTGCATAGGAGGCCGGGCTTGGAAACCCAAAAACGTACCCCCTGGCGGCGCTGGATAGTTCTGGTTTTGATGATCGCAGGTTTCATTCTGGGCGGGATCTATGTCCCTGTTCAGCCTGAAAT
This sequence comes from Anaerolineales bacterium, assembly GCA_037916115.1. Lineage (GTDB taxonomy): Bacteria > Chloroflexota > Anaerolineae > Anaerolineales > Villigracilaceae > Villigracilis. Next base: position 288 of record JBAIYF010000249.1, on the reverse strand, counting down.
TGTGGTTGCCCCGGAAAAACTCAGTTATACGCCCTTGTTCGAACTGCCGGTCATTGGCAAATTCTATCTTGTGAATACGCTGCCGACGCTGGCAATCACACTTGTGTTGTTGATTTGGTCGCGTATTTCACCAACCGCTCCATTAAGCGGAGCGCGCAGACGGATATGGTGCCGAGCGGAATTGGCAACCTGATGGAAGCTTTGGTTGAGATGCTCTACAACCTCACTGAAGGCTCAGCTGGGAAGTATGCCCGAATGATCTTCCCTTGGTTTGCAACCATCATGATC
>JBAIYF010000248.1:0-8703 GCA_037916115.1 Anaerolineales bacterium | reverse complement strand
TGGCACTGATGTTTGGTCTGCTCGCATTCCAAAGCTATCAAATGCTGCAAGGCGCTGGCAGGATGTATTAGTAGTTTTTGACAGAATCAAAAGAGGAATGGAAAATATCCATTCCTCTTTTTGGTTAATACAAGGCGAACACAAACTACCCCACCATGCGGATCGCCAGCATGGTCATATCATCCCCCAGCGGAAGCGGGTCGATAAAATCGTTGAGGCACTCCTCAATGGAAGCGATCACTTCCTCCGCCGTACCAGCCGCCAAAGACGCCATCACATCCAGCAGGCGCACTTCACCAAAAAGTTCACCGTCTGGTGAAAAAGCTTCGGTCAGACCATCGGTGTAAAGTAACACGGTATCGCCCGGCTTGAAAGAAATCGTCCGCTCTTCGATGATCGGCTGTTCCTGCACCCCCAACGCAATGGCTGTGCGCGACAACTTTTCCAAGCTGCCGTCGGTCTTCACCCAAAAAGGCGGGTTATGTCCCGCATTCACATACGTAAACGTGCCCGCGTTCAAGTCCAACTCACCATACACCGCCGTAATGAACATCCCCTGCTGCGTATCGGGCAGCAGCGAATCATTCACGCGCCGCAATGCCGCTGCAGGTGACGAAGTCTCCGCCACAGCCGCATGCACAAGCGTACGCGTCAATGCCATAAAAAGGGCAGCGGGCATACCCTTATCCGCCACATCTGCGATGAAGATACCGAGTTTGTTGTTCGGCAGTTCGATCACATCATAAAAGTCACCACCCACCTGCCGCGCCGTGCGCCAGCGTGCCGCGATCTGCCAGTTCTCATGGGTCGGTAAAACGCTCGGAATAAAAGTCTGCTGAATTTGGCGCGCCAGCTGCACTTCCGTTTCGAGGCGTTCACGCACCACCATCTCCTGTTGCAACATATCATTCTGTATCGCCAGCGCCGCCTGCTGCGCAATGCCCGTGATGATCTCCAACCGGCGCGCACGGAAGCGGCGGGCATTCTCTGCCTCTTCGATCAACATCACACCGAAAACATCGTTTTTGATGGATAGGGGAACCGCGATCAACAAACGTTCGGGATTAAAGGCATCCGCTTCATTCCAAGCCGATGGTTGAATCTGCTTCCAATCCTTCGGCTGCGCCGCAGCCTCAAGCGGATACGTAACCAGCGTATTCTGCTCCAATGCCCACAACAGGAACGGAAAATCCGTTAATGAAATGCTGGGTTCTGTCAGCAAAACTTCCTCATCCTGAGAGAAGCCATACTCATGCGAAGCCTGCAATGCCTGGTGTTCCAGATCGAGCCGATACAAGACCACCCGATTCACACCCACAAGGATCGGCATAATACGGATGATCGAGCCGAGGATCTCATCCAGGTCGTTCAAACTGACGACCGACTGTGCCACCTGCAACAATGCCGCCGAGGCATATGCCTGCTCCTGCGCCGCATCGAACAGACGCGCATTTTCGATGGCAACCGCCGCGTAGTTGGCAAATGTCCCCACAATGGTACGCGCTTCGTGCCCGTAACGTCCCGGTGTGCGATGGGAAAGCGTCAGCACACCCAACGGACGGTCCCCCACCCGCAGCGGCGCAACAATGGACGAATAATTCGAGTTATATCCGGCGGTCAATCCCGCAGGTCCCATGGGATCTGTCGGCTGTCGGATGATGGGTGCATCGGCTTCGAGAGCGTCCATCATCCCATAAACAGATTCGGGGTAGGCAATACAAGTTGTTTCGAGTTGGCTGCCGTCAACGCCATGCACGGCGGCAAGATATAACTGATTATCCTGTAAAAGCCAGATGGCAGAGGTATCTACTGGAAGATTGCGGTCAAGCTCACCTAGGATCGCTTCAAGCACTTCCTCCAAGCCTGCATTACCAGAAACCAAACCCGCCACATCCCGCAGACTATCCGCCACCTGCCGCCGCCACTGTTCGGAACGGTACAGGTCTGCATTGCGAATGGCAGCCGCCATGGTATCTGCCACGGCTTCGAACATCACGCGGTCGTCGTCAGTGAAGGCATTGATTTTGTCCGATTGGATATCGAGCAAGCCCACCACCCGGTCACTGAACTTCAACGGCACGCACAATTCAGATTTTGTATTCTTTGGAGGAAGCGGAGAATCCACATAACGTGTATCCTGCGAGACATCATTCGCGAGGACTGTCACACCATTGCGCGCCACCCAGGGCATGATACCCACCTCATCATCCAGCGGAATGGTGAAGCCTTCAAGCTGCTTGCTGCGTTTGCCGCTGCCTGCTTCATAGGAAATAAACCGGCGGTTCGGGTGAACCGTAAAAAGCGATACATGAGGGTAGCCGAACTTTTCATGGATCAATTTCGCGGCATTACGCATGAGATTGGAAAGATCCAGTGTGGAGGTTACGCTTTTGCTGACCTCGGAAACAAGCGTCAATTGATTGGCACGGCGGCTGACATCACTGTATAGGCGTGCACCTTCTACAGCGCGGGCAATGTTATCCGCCAGGGTCCGCAGAATGAGCAGGTCGTTCGGGTGAAATGCGCTTGGCTGGTTGCTTTGAACATCCAACGCACCGAGAATGCGGTCTTCGATCTTGAGGGGGATCACAACTTCAGAACGTGTTTCGGGCAGGCTGTCTATAAAACGATAACGCGGGTCGGCTTGCACATTGTCGCAGACGATCTCTTCGCCGGTGCGCGCGGCTTCACCGATCAATCCCTGACCAATCTCCACCTCCAATGCAATGGATGCCTTGCGGCGTCCTTTTCGTGGAGCCACGGCACTGGCGCGGAAGTATAACGAGTTGTTGTTCGGTTCAAGCGTAAAGAAGGCGACGTAATAAAAATTGAAGGTCTTTTGGATCAGCCGGGTCACTTGAGCAGCGAGGTCGTTCACGTCCAACACGTTTGCGATCTGTGCACTGACTTCGCGTACCAGGTTCAACTGGCGCAGACGGAACTGTTCCACTTCGGCGCGGTGTGCGGCAAACAAGCTGACAGATATGACCTGGGCCAGCCCTTGAAGTAGATTTAATTCGTCTTTGGTGAACTCTGGTCCCTTTGAGCGGGTGACTTGAAGCGCTCCCAGCGTAATCCCCTGATCTTCGAGGGGCACAGCCGCAAAGGTCGAGCGTGAGGCGGGCGTCTTGCCGCCCTTGCTGTTCATTCCGGCGAGTTTCCCCGTTCGTATCGCCAGTTTCATTCCATCCAGTTCAGGTTCCGGCGGGAAAAGCCGGCCATTGTTTCTGCCTGGAAGTCGAAAGGTTTCTTCGTGAAGCCAAATATCCACCCGCCCTTGGATCAGGCGTCCAGCCGTGGCGGCGATGCGGTCTCGTTGGGCGCTGAGGGAGGCTTCGTTCCGCAGCTGCTCGCCCAGGCTGGCAAGGTGGAGCCAGTCGATTGAGCTTTGTGATGCGGCGGACATGGGGTTATTCCCTTCGTTTGGTCATAGTGAGAACATTGCCCGAACGGGAGGATTCGTAGCTGACAGAATCCATCAACTTTCGCATCAGGTAGACGCCCAATCCCCCGATCTGGCGTTCGGAAAGGTCTGCCTTGAGGTTGGGTTCCTTGACGTGGGAGGGGTTGAACGATTTTCCGTTGTCGCGCATGGTAATGACGATCGAGTCGCCTTTCATGGCGCAGTCAATGAATAGAACACCATCAGCAACACCTTCGTAGGCATGCTCAATGATGTTTGAGGCGGCTTCATCTGCAGCAAGCTGAAGGGAATAGATGGTCTTTTCTGAAAACCCGCTGCCACGCGCCACATCCGCTACAAATTCACGAATCTCATCCAGATATTCAAATCTGGCAGGGAAGGTATTTTCCGGCATGGAGAAAATTATATGCCGTCTCACACTTAATGAGACGGCACGTAATGGCTCTAGTCAGCCTGTAGACTAAAAACTTCCCACTGCGGTAACAGGATCGTCGAAGGTTTTGAAGAGTTCGGTGAACCCCGCCAATTCAAGCGCTTCACGAATGCGGTCGGGAACCCGAACAAGCACCACTTCACCGCGGTTGTATCGTTTGCAGTTGCGCTGGGCGGCAAGCAGAGCACGGAACCCGGCGCTGGACATATATTCCAGTTCACTCATGTCGAGGGCGAGTTTGAAACGTCCATTATCGTTTGCGGTTTCAAGCGCCTTGGAAAATTGCGGGGCGGTGGCACTGTCAACACGTCCCTTGACTGAGATAAGATCGCAGTGCTTAAATTCCTGTGTGGTGATTTCCATAGTTTCTCCTCCGGACAAGGTTTTCGAATGGTGGAACGGCAAAATTATATCACGCCCACATGCCCGTTTACAGGATGGGAGGTGGTTCAAATGTCCCATTTCCATTTACTTAACAATTTTTTGGGTGAAATGTACAACACATTTCATTTCCTATGCTCTAACGTTGTAAATGGTTTACAATACAGTTTATGAGGAGCATGGCATGTCAGGAGAACCGATTTTAGTCCTGCTGGTTGAAGACAATGCGGATCACGCCGAACTCGTCATCCGCACGATGGAAAATCACCACATTCCAACCCAAATTAAGCATATTTCGGATGGTGAAACTGCATTAGATTACCTATTGCGCCGCAACAAATTCAGCGACCCTGAAAACAGTCCGCGGCCGCATATGATTCTTTTAGATCTGCGCCTTCCCCGAGTAGACGGGCTGGAAGTCTTGCGCCTCATAAAGGAAGAGGAGGAACTGCGCCGCATTCCGGTCATCGTTCTGACCACTTCTGAAGCGGAACGCGATGTGCTGCACGCCTATGAGAATTACGTCAACAGTTATCTTGTTAAACCGGTTGGGTTCGAGGACTTCAGTAATCTGATGAAAGACCTCGGCATTTACTGGCTTGGATGGAATAAACAAGCCCGCGTCTAAAAACAATCATGTCGAACGAAGTCATTAATATATTGCTGGTGGAAGACGAAGATCCGCATGCGGAACTTATTGAACGTGCTTTCGAAGACCAGGGAAATGAATTCAAGATACACCGTGTCCGTTCGTTGAGCGAAGCACGCGAATGGATGCGCAAGCATCACCCCAGGCTGATCATTGCCGATTGGCGGCTCCCCGACGGGGAAAGCATGGAACTGCTGCCCAATCACCGCGACCCGCTCGCAACCCCCATTATCCTGATGACAAGTTACGGCAACGAACGCATTGCCGTTGAGGCGCTTAAATCTGGTGCTTTGGATTACGTGGTCAAATCCCCCGAGTCCATGCTGGATATGCCGCACCTGGCACGCAAGGCACTCGACCAGTGGAACGTCCGCGCCGACCGCATTTACATGCAACAGGCACTTTTAGAGAGTGAGACCCACTTTCGCCTGCTTGCCGAGAACGCCAGCGACATGATCACCCGCATCAATGTCAGCGGAAAGATGTTCTACGTTTCCCCTGCCTGCACACCCATTCTGGGCTACACCCCCGAAGAAATGATCGGGCGGAACAGTTTTGAATTCATCCACCCGGAAGACCTTACTTCGATCAAGGACATCCTCAGGCAGAACCCAAATGGAGATGCCTACACCGTTGCCCACCGGTCACGCCATAAGAATGGCAGTTACGTCTGGCTGGAAACCTCCGCCCGAGCGATCATCGATGAAGAAACAAAAAACATCGTTGAGATCCAGGCAGCCTCCCGCAACATCACCGAACGGAAGATGGCGGAGGAAGCCCTGAAAAACGCCCATGACCAGCTCCGCGATGCCTACGAACGGACCATCGAAGGCTGGGTTCGCGCCCTCGATCTTCGCGACCGTGAAACCGAAGGGCACACCCAACGAGTAACCGAGATCACCATGCGTGTGGCAAAACAGCTTGGCTTTAGCCAGGAAGAACTCTCCCACATTAAGCGCGGCGCCCTTCTGCACGACATGGGTAAAATTGCCATCCCTGACGATATATTGCAAAAGCCGGGTCCATTGAGTGAAACCGAATGGGAGCGCATGCGTCAGCATCCAATTCATGCATTCAACATGCTCTCGCCCATCGCCTATCTCAACCCCGCACTGGATATCCCCTTCTACCACCATGAACGTTGGGACGGTTCCGGGTATCCGCACGGCTTGAAAGGCGAGCAAATTCCACTCTCTGCACGGCTCTTCGCCATTGTAGACGTCTGGGATGCCCTGCGCAGCGACAGACCCTACCGCAAAGCCATGCCGCGTGAAGAGGTCATCACATACCTGCGTGAAAACTCCGGTATCCTCTTTGACCCCAAACTGGTGGACATTTACATCAAATTCGTCGAAGAGAACAACATCTGATTTGACACACCTCCCCTCATCGGGTATGCTTGCGCACTGTCCGGGCAGGCCCGGCGCGGCGAAGCCTTTCGAACCCCGCCAGGATCGAAAGATAGCAACGGTAAGGAAGAGTCTTCGGGTGCCGCCGGTCGCCTGCCCGGATATTTTGTTGGCACATGCCCATCATGGGTACGCATGCCCTTCATGGGTATAATCCCCTTTATGTCTTCATCAAAGATCATAACGCTCATCATCGCGCTTGCCATCGGCGCGGGGTTGGGTCTTGTCTATGGCTGGGTCATCGCCCCGGTTGAATATGTGGACGTCACTCCCGACCTCCTGCGGCAGGACTACCGCATAGACTTTGTGCTTATGACAGCCGAAGCCTACCAAAGCGATTTTGATGCCGCCGCCGCCGCGCGCCGGCTTGCACTGCTCGGCAGTGACCCGCCCGCCTCCTTCGTCACCTCCACAATCGAATATGCCTCCGCCAACAACTTCACACCCGACGAGATGCGCATGCTGCAAGCCCTGCTCACCGCAATGCAAACCTACCAGCCAGATGTGAACCCCGCCCCATGAAAACGTTCCTGCGAAACACCATCCTGCATGCCGCCCTGGCGCTTCTAATCGGATTTGGGCTGGGTCTGGTTTACTCGTGGCTGATCTCCCCCGTCACCTATGTGGATGCCACCCCTGCTCTGCTCCGTGCCGACTTCAAAGATCAGTATCGCATCGTCATCGCGGCATCCTATTCGGCCAATCAAGACCTTGCACGCGCACGCGCGCGCCTCAACCTGCTGGGCGACGCCGATCCCGTTGGCGCACTGAGCGCACAAGCACAACGCATGCTTGCCAACGGAGAACCCTTTGAAAAAGCGCGTCCACTGGCGCAGCTGGCCACCGACCTGCAGAGCGGCTATGTAAGCGAACCTTTTACACCAACACCCTTCCCGACCTTCAGCACACCTGAAGTGGAGGTTTCAGTCACTGTAACCGGAGACCAACCCGAAGTCAGTGAAGAGGCGACTTTCACCCCGGTTCCCACCGTCTTCTTCGAGCAGACACCCCTGTTATCTACTCCCATCGTGCAGGAAACCGCAACCCCACGCCCCACATTCACACCCACAGCCAGTCCAGGTGTTCCATTTACGCTAGTCAGCCAGGATACGCTTTGTCAGCCTGCATATTCGCGCCTGCTGCAATTCATGTTCATGGATGCCCGCCGTATACAGCAGCCTGGCATTGAAATCAACGTAACTTGGAATGAAGGCGAAGATAAATTCTTCACCGGCTTTAAGCCCGACCTTGGCAACGGTTACGCCGACTTTGTGATGGAGCCGGGCACGGTTTATAACATTCGTGTGGTAACCGGCGGCGCGTTCGTAGCAGATGTAACCGCCCCGATCTGCACAGATGAAACCGGTGCTGAATATCCCGGCGGTCTTTTGCTCACCTTCCAACAACCATAATCCGTGCAACCAAACCCCGTGTTCACTCGTTATATCCAGCAGATAAAACCCAAGGAGTAACCTATGAACACTGAACAAAAACCCGGGCTGGTGACCGCCATTGCCCTGATGACCCTTGCCAGCGGCATCATTAACCTATTTTGGGGTTTCGTCGCCTCTGCCACCGCACTGGGCACCATTGTCGGCGTGATCTGCCTGCCCATTACCATCTTGCCCACCATTTTGGGAATTTTTGAGATCATTTACGGCGCCAAGTTGTTGAGCGCACAGCCCCAACCTGTACAACCGTCCACATCAATTGCCGTGTTTCAGATCCTCACCGTTGTGATGGGTAACCTGTTTTCGATGGTCGTTGGCATCCTCGCGCTGATCTTCTACAACGACATCACAGTAAAAGATTACTTCAGACGCCTCAATATGACGCCGGTGGTGGAACCGCCCGCTCCGGCAGCGTCCACACCAGAGCCTGCTCCTGCAATCACACCGGAACCGGCTCCTGCGATCATGTCTGAGGCGGTTACCGATGCCGAACCTGAAACTGCAGCCCAGCCCGAAAAGCCCAAACGCGCCCGCAAATCCACAAAGTAATTCCGGAACATCAAAAATACGCCTGCCATATACAAATAATACTTAAGTACCCTCATCAAAATCAGGGATTTGGTGTAACCTTGTGTCGAACATTATAAAAATAGGAGACTCAATAAAAATGAAATCATATCGTGCATTGTTCGGGTTTGCAGCCCTGCTGCTCATTGTTGGGCTGGCTTGCGGCGCTTCTGCCGAACCGACAGCATACCCCACCCTTCCCCCCGTTCCCACCACCCCGGCGGAACAGGGTCAACCGCAAGACCAGGGCCAGCCCCAGAACTCTGGCGGCAGCAGCGACATGGTCACTTTTGTGGACGCAAACAATCTGCTCGCCTTCGACCTGCCCGGCGACTGGACCTACGAGCACACCGAACACGGTGATGCCATTTACACTGATGTAAATGCCT
>JBAIYF010000247.1:0-3004 GCA_037916115.1 Anaerolineales bacterium | reverse complement strand
GGCAGATACTCCAATCCCGAACTCGACGCCTTGCTCGAAGCGGCGCGCATTGAACCAGATGTAACCAAACGTATCGTCATGTATCAACAAGCCGAACGCATCATTGTGGACGATGCCCCGGTTCTATTCACCACGCATTCGCTGTCGTTCGTCCTTGTGCAACCGTATGTGAAGGGCTATCCCAATACGCCTATCTCGATTTCGGGCGAACGGTATATGTGGCTGGATGGGAAATAACTACCTTGCCTGAACGAAAAACTCCACCGCCTCAATTTCCCCGCCGACGCTGGATACGCTAAAGTCGAAGTTGAGTGAAGTCCCCGGCGTGAGCGCTCCGCCTTCCCAGCGGCGCACACCGACCACAGTTCCAATTCCGTCGTACGCCACTGCCGCCACCCACACCTGGGCGGCGGCGTTTGATTCTGCGGGCAAAACCACCTGTCCGCGGACTTGGGCGTTCTTGCCGTTCCAATCAATTTCTGCGGATGTGTTGTCCAGCAAGGCAGGCAAATAGGATGATCCGCCCGGCATGACGCTCAGCATCTGGATTTGAGGGGTGACATTTGCAGGCGCGTTCGGAAAATACACATACACCGGCAGGGATGAATTGGGTTGGAGGATATCCAACGGCATGAAGGCGATTTGGCTGGCAAGGGCGTTATTGTTTTCATCCAAAATGGTGATGCTTGCCGAGACGTTTTCAAGCACAGTGGCTGTGTTGTTTTGAATGAGCGCGAAGCACCACACGCCGGAGTTTGCTGTGGGGTGGCAGGCGGCTTGGGTGACAGGAACAGGCACCGGCGTAAGGGTTGAGGCGGCGGCAGGAGGGGCGGAAGGGTCTGGGATGAAGAGCGTCTGCCCGATGGTGAGCGTGTTCGGGTTCACATCCGGGTTTGCCGCCAAGAGATCATTTTGCGGCACTTTGAATTTCTCGGCGATCTCGCTGATGGTGTCACCCGATTCGACGATGTAGATTTGGAGCGTGTTGGTGGGTACGGGTGTTTCAAACACGACCAGCACGTTGGGAGTGAGTGTGGCGGCGGGAGTAAAGGTAATGTCTGGCTGGGGCGGGGCGTCTTGAGTTGCAGAATTGATGGTTTGGGTGTTCGGCGCACAGGCTGCAAGGATTAACAGAATCATTAACGATAATTTTCGCATGGGGTGATTATAATGAAGAAAGATATTCGCCCTGAAGACAGGGCAAAAATTTTTGGAGGCAATGTAAATGAACTATCGTCATCTTGGCAAGACAGGGATACAGGTAAGTGAGCTTTCCATCGGTTCGTGGGTCACGTTCAAAAATCAAGTGGATGTGGATGCGGCAGTCGAGATCATGGCTGCGGCGTATGACCACGGCGTGAACTTTTTCGATAACGCGGAAGTGTACGCCAGCGGCAAGTCGGAAGAGGTGATGGGGGCGGCGCTGAAGAAGTTGAACTGGCGGCGCAGTAGTTATTTGATCTCTACCAAGTTCTACTGGGGTTTGCACGACGGCATCAATGAAAAGAATACGCTTAACCGTAAACGTTTGATAGAAGGGATCAACGGCTCGCTCCAACGGCTGGATATGGACTACGTGGACCTGATCTACTGCCACCGCCCCGATAAAACCACACCCATCGAAGAGACCGTTTGGGCGATGCATAACATTGTGGAATGGGGCAAGGCGCTTTACTGGGGTACGTCCGAGTGGTCGGCTGCGGAGATCATTGAAGCCATTCAGATCGCCGAACGTCATCACCTGCACAAGCCGGTGGTGGAGCAACCGCAGTACAACCTCTTTGAGCGCGGACGTCTCGAAGGCGATTATGTGCGCTTCTATAAAGAATATAACTATGGCACCACTATTTGGAGTCCGCTGGCTTCGGGTCTGCTTTCGGGTAAGTACAACAAAGGCATCCCTGCCGATAGCCGCGGCGCGCTCAAGGGCTATGAGTGGCTGCATGGCAGTTTGACCAATCAGGAAAAACTGGCAAAGGTTGCCGCGCTTGAGTCTGTTGCCAAAGAGTTGGGCGGCACCGTGGCGCAGCTTGCCATTGCCTGGTGTTTGAAGAATCCGTTCGTCAGCACGGTCATCACTGGCGCGAGCCGTGTGGAGCAGGTGCATGAAAACATGAAATCCGCCGAGGTGGCTGCGAAGATCACACCTGAGATTATGGAAAGAATCGATACGATCTTTGGTGTTGTAAAGAAAAACGAAGACGACGACTAAACTAATCTATAAAGGAGTAATGCGATGGAATCACCAAATGATATGAACACGAACCAACCTATTGGGGAAGGCACGCCTGCCCCAGCGGCACCCGCATCTTCCCGGCTGGGTGTGATCGGCATTGCGCTCGGCGTTTTGGGCTTGATCGTCTACTGTCTGCCGCTTGCCATCGCGTTCGTGATGGGCTTGTCGGGCAACCCGCCTGCTGCCACAGACACAAGTGCCATCGCTTTGGGTTTAGTCTCCAATTGCGGTGCTCTGGTTGGCATTATTGGCGGCGTCCTTGGCGGTGTAAGCCTGGCTCGCAACGAGAACAAGACCTACGGTGTGATCGCCATCGTCATTGGCGTACTTCTACTTTGTACCTGTGTCGGGCTTTCGGCAACCGGCATGCTCATGAATAGTTAAGTCTGAAAAAAAGTCCCGGGCATTCACCCGGGACTTTTTTATACCTTCGAAAAATAATTTTCCTCCACACTTTGCCAAGTCTCTTCGCGCAGTTTCATGTACCTGGATAAAAGTGGGTGAACCCGCGCAATATCCTCGTAAATTTTTTGCGCCACCCGTCGAATGGAGAAGTGGGCATTGGCAGCCGTGCGTAACTGGCAAAATGCGAACGCTTCACGCAAATTGAATTGCGCCAAAACACGGCGATTAAAACCATTGGGGACAATGTATTGGGCAACATCGGGATGGAAGGCGTGGAGCTTTTCATACATCTGAGCCGCCGCCTCCATCGCCGCTTCATATCTGGACCCGAAACCTGCTTCCGTTATAAGGAGTGGAGTCGTA
>JBAIYF010000246.1:0-1771 GCA_037916115.1 Anaerolineales bacterium | reverse complement strand
AAGCCCGAACCAACCACCGTTCCCACTGAAGCCCCTGCTCCTACCACCCCCACGCCACCTCCAATAGCAGTCCCCTATAAGGATGCCTGGACGGGTTCTGCCCACAACGCCGTTGACACCGAGCCTTTCCGCCATTGGGATAAGGCGAACCCGGCTGAAGTTCCAACTGACTGTGCGAAATGCCATACTACCGCGGGATATCAGGATTTTCTGGGTGCCGATGGTTCGGCAGCTGGGGCAGTGGATAAGGCTGTCCCTGCGGCTCAAGCACAGGGTATTCAATGTGTCGCCTGTCATAACCCAGTAACTCTCACCAAAACAACAGTGACCTTCCCCTCGGGCGTTGAAGTCACGGCCGGTGACGACAGTCGCTGTATGGAATGCCATCAGGGCCGCGAATCCAAGGTAAGTGTCGATAAACAAATCAGTGACTTCAAAGTCACCGATATGGATGCCGTGGTTGCCCCAACGAAGGATGCCAATGGTAAGGATGTCACTTTTGGCTTCCGCAATGTGCATTACTTTGCGGCGGCGGCGACTCTGTATGGCTCCGTTGCTCACGGCGGTTATGAGTACGATGGCTTGGTCTACGATGCCAAGAATACTCATGTGGAAGGTTACGATACCTGCACGGGCTGCCACGATCCACATACGCTGCAAGTGAAGGTCGATAAGTGCGCCGGGTGTCATGAAGGTGTCAAGACTGTTGATGATCTCAAGAAAATTCGCATGATCAGCTCCGGCAAGGACTACGATGGCGATGGTAACGTGACCGAAGGTATCGCCGAAGAGATCTCGGGCTTGCAGGAAACGTTGCTGACTCAAATCCAAAGTTATGCCAAGGATAAAGCTGGCGCTGAGATCAAGTATGACGCGGCCACATATCCCTATTTCATGGGCGCGGATGGTAAAGCCTATACCAAATGGACTGCCCGCCTGCTCAAGGCCGCCTACAATTACCAGGTTTCTATCAAGGATCCTGGTGCGTTCGCTCATAACCCCAAGTACATCATTGAGCTGCTGCACGACTCGATCGCCGATCTGGGCGGGGATGTCTCCAAGATGGCTCGCGAAGATGCGGGTCACTTCGCAGGCAATACTCTGCCATTCCGTGATTGGGATACTGCTGGTGAAGTTCCGTTTGCCTGTGTGAAATGCCACACGGCTCAAGGCCTGCCAACCTTTGTGCATAACGGAGGTTCTGTCGTTGTGACTGGCAATGGCTCGACCACGATCACCGGCGTTGCTAATCTGCCGCCCTCCAACGGATTCATGTGTTCGACCTGCCACGATGAAGCCAATTGGCCCAATCGTCTGTCGATCGCCTCGGTGACCTTCCCCTCGGGAAAAACTGTCAGCATGGGCGGCAAGAATGCGGACGGGAAGTTCGTTGCTGATGATAACAATCTCTGCATCAGCTGCCATCAAGGACGCGAGTCCACGACCAGCATGAATAATGCGCTGCGGGGCAAGGATGCCGATAAAGTAGATGCCAGTATTAGTTTCAAGAACATTCACTATTTGGGGGCTGGCGCTACGCTGTTCGGTGGTGATGTTCAAGGTGCTTATCAGTACGAAGGCAAGCAGTATGTTGGCCAAAACGTTGAGCACCCGCTGAACAAGTGTAAAGATTGCCATGATCCCCATGCGCTCGAAGTAAAAGCCGACGCTTGTGCTCAGTGTCACGGCAGCGCCAAGCCTGAAGATATCCGTTTCAACACGGATACCACGGATTGGGATGGTGATGGCAACGTGACCGAAGGTATGGCTG
>JBAIYF010000245.1:0-1789 GCA_037916115.1 Anaerolineales bacterium | reverse complement strand
GTCATGCCCGGCGCTGCGTAAGGCAGTTCCGCGGCTTGATCCTGCATGGCTTTGATGATGCGCTCGTCACCATGTCCGATGTTGACGCACATCGTCATCGAGTTGAAGTCGAGGTAACGTTTTTCATCCACATCCCAGAAGTACACGCCCTTGGCGCGCTTCACGGCAATGGGGTTCACTTTAGCTTGCGCAGACCACGTCCAAAAGACGTGTTCTTTTGAGAGAGGGAGAATTTCATTATCAGGGAGATCAAACATGGAAGTTTCCTTGTGTAGGTTTGCAGATTACGTTCACGCCAAATTATAATCCCCTGCCCATGAACTCATTCCTCTACCAACACATCGTTGTGATTGGCACCACCTCTTCGGGCAAGTCCACGCTGGCGAAGGCGCTGGCAGATAGACTCGGCTATGACTTTATCGAACTGGATGCCCTGCATTGGGAACCAAATTGGAAGGAAGCTGATAACTCCGTTTTTCGTGAACGGGTTGAAAACGCCACAAAAACCGAAGCATGGGTCGTGGCGGGCAATTACAGCAACGTGCGCGACATCATTTGGAAAAAAGCTGAAGTCATCATCTGGCTGGATTATCCCCTACTTATCATTTTCTGGCGGTTGCTCACACGCACCATCCGCCGCGGGTGGACACAGGAGGAACTTTGGAACGGCAACCGCGAGAAATTTTGGTGGCATCTCAAAATCTGGTCAGATGAGTCTCTGTTCAAATGGCTGTTCAAAACCTACTGGCGCAGAAAACGCGAGTATCCCGCACTGCTCTCACAGCCAGAGTATAGGCACCTGAAACTGATTCAGTTCAAAGGTCCGCGTGAGGCGGAGGAATGGCTGGCAAAGGTCAGCCGCCAAGGCCCAGAATCATAGAGATCAAGAACGTCCCCAATGCAAGCCATCCGATCCGTAATAAATGGCGGCGGGTCATCCCCGCTTTGTCTTCACGCGGCAGCAGGACCTTCATTTTTTCCTGAAACTCATTCATGTTCCATGCAAAGACCGCGAAGACCGCGCCATTGAACATCCAGCCGAGGATGAACTCATGCCAGATGCCAAATGCAGACAGACCCAGTGCCAGCAAGACGGCAAGCCCATGAAACCAGCGCCAGCGAAAATATAAAGCAGCCAGCCACAGGATACCCAGCACAAGGATCCAACGTGTTATAGCTTCGTAGCTCTCAAGGTGATAACCCCAGGCGAATGAGCCAACGGAAATAATTATGCACGAGACGAGCGCAACAAGAAGCAAAGTTCCTCCACGAAAATTTTACCATTCGGCAGAGTTTGATATACTCGCGCCATGTCACTCGAAAGAACATTGGAAGATTGCACAGGTATATTGCACCCAAAAGCCATTGAAGGGATACAACTTTTCAATGCCGGGAATTTTTTTGAAGCACATGAAGAACTTGAAACGGCATGGAAGGAAGAGCCTGGCTCGGTGCGTGACCTGTACCGGGGAATTCTCCAGGTGGCTGTGACCTACCTCCATATTTCGCGCGGCAATTACGATGGTGCAGTGAAAGTATATGGTCGCAGCCAAAAGTGGACGCGTGAGTGGGCGGACGTATGCCGCGGCATCAATGTGCGCAAGTTTCGGGAGGATGCCGAAGCCGTGATGCGCGAAGTGCTGCGGCTTGGAAAAGAGAACATCGGGCGTTTTGATGTGTCGCTATTCAAACCGATCCAGTGGAATGAGAAGCGTCTATGGTTCTGTGACCGCTGCGGAACGCAGATGTACGAGAAGAATTGCAAGGTCAGCTGCCCGAACTGCGGCAA
>JBAIYF010000244.1:0-2786 GCA_037916115.1 Anaerolineales bacterium | reverse complement strand
AGAGACTTCTTCACGTCGCGTAAATTCAAAAGCAATTTCATCGTGCCCATTACGCCAGCGGAGAAAATGACATTTTTGGCGTGGGCGGTGTTCGATTGCTTGAAGAGTTTGGTTGAGTCGCGGTAGGTGATTTCGTAGCGAGCTTCGCTGACCATAGACGATTGACCATCGACCATGGTCTGTCGTCCGTCGTCTGTCGTCAGTGGCCGAACGTCGATTACCTCAACTTCAGCGTGAACTTTCGCTCCGCGCTTCTCGGCGAAATATAGATAATTTTTGGGCAGTGTGTTCTTTGCGTTGTGACGGCAGCCCACCATGCAGCCGCCGCAGTGCTGGCAGCCCGCCCGAGCGGGACCTTCTCCGCCGAAGTAAGGGTCTGGGACGGTCACCCCAGCTTCCCCGAAGTATGAGCCGACGTCCGTTGCGCGGAAGGTATGTCCCATGCCGCGTTCATCCGCCATTTCTTTGAGCAGCAGATCCGCTTTCCAAAGTTTGGGGTTGCGAGCCACGCCCAGCATTTTCTTCGCGGTTTCGTAGTGCGGCTTGAGTAATTGTCCCCAAGGCAGGGGCGAGTTCCACGCCGAGGTGGCAAAGGTTTCGTCGGTGGGTACTTCGAGCACGTTGGCATAGCCGAGGCTGCCGCCGCCCACACCTGCACCGTGCAGAACCATTACGCCTTTGAGGATGGAAATTTGCAAAATGCCGTGTGCACGCAGAGCGGGAATCCAAACATACTTCCAGAACTGCCAGTTGGACTTGGCGAAGTCTTTATCTTCAAATCGCTTCCCTTTTTCGAGAACAAGAACGGAGTACCCTTTTTCCGTCAAGCGCATGGCAGAGACACTGCCCCCAAAGCCGGAGCCGATGATGACGTAGTCGTAGATTTCTGGCATGTGGCTGTCAGCTTTCAGCGGTCAGCCCGCAGGGTTTGCATGAAGGATGTGAGCATTCGTTTCACCTCGGTGACATCGTTATGAAGTTTTTGATATTGTACGTTGGGGAGAAATTCAGGGTCGCAGGCAAGCAGGAGTTGATATTCGGTTTCACTGGCGGAGCCCATGGCGATTTGAAGAAAGGGGGCAAATTCAGCATCGGTTTGACATCCGCAGCCTTCGGCTATATTGGTTGGTATCGACATGCTGGCGCGTCTGATCTGTGAGGTTAGCCCATACAGTTCTTCTTTGGGAAAACTTTTCGTCACTTTATACACAGCCAACGCGAGTTGATGCGCTTTTTCCCACACTTTGAGTTGACGGAAATCTTTCATGGATGGAAATTATAAGCTATCAGGTTAAAGCTGTCAGCTATCAGCCGTCAGCTTTTGTTGAAGGCTGATAGCTGCTCTTTCATCGTCCTCCTCATTGATGGGATTATACTTCGAGCAACTCCTTGCTGAGCGCTGAAAGCTGAACGCTATTTCTAGCCATCAACGCTCAGCTTTCAGCAAAACCAAATCGCGAGGAACTTATGTCATCAAACACCTTCACCTCCCGTCGTTCACCCGTTTATAGTCGCCGCGGTATTGTCGCCACCTCGCAGCCGCTGGCAACTGCTGCGGGCATTGAAGTTCTTTCGAAGGGTGGCAATGCTGCTGATGCTGCCGTGGCTGCTGCCGCCGCGTTGAACGTCACCGAGCCAACCTCCACGGGGATTGGCGGGGATATGTTCGCCTTGTATTTTGACACGCAGACCAAGCAAGTGACCGCCCTGAATGGATCGGGGCGCGCTCCTTCCGCGCTGACACTTGAGCGGCTAAAGCGTGAGGGACTCCTCGCTGACAGTTTGCCGTTCTATCATCCGCATACGGTGACTGTCCCTGGGGCGTGTGCGGGCTGGTGTGACTTGATTGAGAAACACGGCTCGCTTTCAATGAGCGACATTCTCGCGCCTGCGATACGACTCGCGGACGAAGGTTTTCCCGTCGCACCGCTCACGGCTCACTTTTGGGCACGCGGCGCGGATAGACAATTGAAGTCCGCGTTGAATGGGCATGAGATGACCATCGACGGGCGTGCGCCGAAGGCGGGCGAAATCTTCCGCAACCAAGGTCTGGCACGCACGTTCAAACTCGTGGCGGAGCAGGGCGCTCACGGCTTTTACCAAGGCTCGGTTGCAGAGTCAATTGTCGCCGTGATTAAAGAGGCGGGCGGATGCATGTCCGCTGAAGACCTCGTGTCGCATGTGTCCACGTGGGAGAGTCCGATCTCCGTCGATTATCGCGGACTGCGCGTGTATGAATGTCCGCCCAATGGACAGGGTATCACGGCGTTGATCGCATTGAACATTCTCGAAGGCTTTGACTTGGCTTCAATGGATTTGCTCTCGCCGGAGAAAATGCACTTGATGATCGAAGCCATGCGCCTCGCGTTTGCCGATGCGAAGTGGTATGTGAGCGACCCGGCGTTTGCGAAGATCCCGATGAAGGAGTTGCTCTCGAAGGAATATGCGAGCGAGCGCCGCAAGTTAATTGATATGAAACGTGCGACGGTTGACCCGCAGCGCGGCTCGCCGGTGAATTCGTCGGGCACAGTCTATTTGAGCGTGGTAGATGGGATGGGCAATGCGTGTTCGTTCATCAATAGCAATTACATGGGCTTTGGCACGGGCATTGTGCCGAAGGGCTGGGGCTTCACCCTGCAAAACCGCGGACATAATTTCAGCCTCGACCCGAATCATCCCAACGTGCTTGCGCCTGGCAAGCGACCGTATCACACCATCATCCCAGCAATGGTGACGAGACTCACCGCAAAGAACGCAAAGGACGCGAAGAGTAAAGAAAATCTTGG
>JBAIYF010000243.1:0-3299 GCA_037916115.1 Anaerolineales bacterium | reverse complement strand
ATGCCTTCTCAAACTCGGCAAAGAATTCTTCACCGATATTCGCAGCGTTCTCGCTCCATTGCTTTTTCGGTTCAGACTCAGCCGGGGGCTGGTTGCCAATACTTTGAGCTTGCGCCACCCATTCGGGCGGAGTCTCGTTGCGTTTGTTCGGGTCGGTGACCAGTTCTTCGGGCTTGGCACCATGCTTGGCGGCTAATGACTCAAGCCACGCCACAGCATCGTCCTGCTCCTGCGCGGATGCGCCCAGGCTTTCCACGCTTGGGGCGGGCTGACTGCTTTTCGGTTCTGAAGGTTGTAACCAGTCGGGAGTTTCATCCAAGAAAGAAGAACTGCCACCTTGAGCAGGTTCTTCCTGTCCCTGAGATTTGAGCCAGCCGGTCACACCACTGGAAGTACTCGCCGCAGCACCAGATCCGTCATCAAGACCCTGGAGCCAATCTGGTACGTCATTTGCCGGAGCGGCTGATGTAGTTTGTGAAGCGTCGCCCAAGCCGGACAGCCAGTCAGGCACTTCACCTATTGAAGGCTGCTGAGAAGGTTGTTCGCCGCCTCCCAAACCAGATAGCCAGTCAGGAGTCTCATCTGCGGGTATAGAAGAAGCAGAAGGTGCGCCTTCGTCAGCCGGCTTCAGCCAATCTGGAGTTTCGCTTGGGGTGGCTGTGTCTGCAAATGGGTCGAAGGAATTATCGAGGTTTGTTAAATAATCGGGAGTTTCAATAACAGGGGTCGAATCTACCGTGCTTTGAGCTGGGGCAGAGGGCGCCTGAGACTTAAGCCAATCGGGGATATCCGCCTGAACAATATCGCCAGCGGGTTCTTCATCAAAAATAGAGGTTGGTTTTTCGGGTCCGGTTGCACTGCCCCAACCAGCATCACGCAAAAAGTCTGGGATGCCGCCTTCCGCCTGGGTCTGAGAAGCGGACATGGGCGAAGATTGAGGCGTTTCGTCCAATCCAGAGCGGAGCCAATCGGGCTGCTGGTCTCCTTGCGTCTCGGAGCCAAGATCGGGGACGGGCGCAAAACCGATCGAGGAAGAATTCCAATCTTGCGCCATTTCCACTTCTTCACCGGAATATTCAAGGCGCTCAAGATTGACAGACGCATCTGGAACTTCATTTGATTGAAAGATCGAGCCTTTTACAAAGTTGGAATATGGGTCCAGCTCTGCAATACGTGTACGATAGACCTGTGTAGTTTCAGCTGCTGCTGATGCAGTGATCAATTCCACCATGATGCGGTTGGCATCGTAGCAGTATGCATACCGTTTGAGTAATTGATTGCAAATATCGGTGGCATCGGCACGTTGACCGCTCTTGTAATAGGAATGCGCCAGCAAGACCTGCATATCCACACGCTTGGGGTCTTCCGACAAAACACTGCGAATTTCCGCGATTGCCTGCGGATACAACTCGCCCAGCACATAAATTCGTGCAAGCGCACCACGCGTCATGCGAACTTTGGGCGGTTCCATGCCATCGCGCCGGCCATATAACCGCTGCAATTCAGCCTGAATAGCGGGGTTGGACGACTGCACTTCGAAGGCACGTTCCATGTGCCAGATTGCATCGTCTAACTTCTTTTCTTCATCTCGAATGATGCTCAACCCCACGTGCGCCACAAAATCATCGGGCACTGCCATCAAAAGGCGGTTGAAGATCTCCACCGCCTCACCGTAGCGGCGGGCTTCGAGATATGCCTTACCCAGCATACGATACGTTTCAAGATGCTTCGGGAAAGTTTTCAGAATATGGCGGCAATGCGCAATTGCCTCATTCGTCTGTCCCTGCTCGATGAGGCTTTCGATCTCTCGGTTGTAAATTCGGAGTGAAACTTTTGCCATTACCTGATTCCTGTTAATTAAGTATGCCTGATTCCAATGAAAATCGCAAGGCTATGCGCTATTTTACTCGTAAAATAAGGGTAATGGCGGCACAGGTTCATTGCTAATTTGATATGAAGAAAGCACCGCCTTCTGCGCCTCTTTCAGCTTTTCCGCGTCATTGGCGTGGACCTCACACAGTGGCTCACCTTCCCGTACAGCATCCCCCACCTTTTTGAAGACGAGGAAACCAACCGCATGATCGATGGGATCCCCTTTTTTTGCGCGTCCTGCGCCAAGTGCCACCGCCGCCTCCCCCACGGTTCGAGCGTGGACCTGGGAAATGTATCCGCTTCGAGGAGCCTTAACCACCTCGATAAGTTTTGCCCGCTCAAATTTAGACGTGTCATCCACATATGAAACGTCACCGCCTTGAGCTTTTACCAACAAACGTAATTTCTCCAGCGCACTGCCGTCCCGTATGGAACGTTCTGCAAGTACGCGGCCTTCCTCCAACGTCGATACACGCCCACCGAGGTGAAGAACGTGAGCAGTGACATGCAAACAGTGTTCCATATAATCAGCGGGAGCATTGCCACGTAAGGTTTCAATCGCTTCGATCATTTCGAGAGAGTTACCCACCGCTGAACCAAGCGGCTGGTTCATATCAGAAAGCAGGGCAACGGTCTTGCGTCCGGCAAGGCGACCGATATCCACCATCAACTCGGCAAGCTCGCGTCCTTCTTCGAGGGTCTGCATAAAAGCGCCAAGCCCCACTTTGACGTCGAGCACAATGGCGGTTGCGCCAGCCGCGATCTTCTTGCACATGATGGATGACGCGATCAAAGGCATGGATGGAACTGTCCCGGTCACATCACGAAGCGCGTACATTTTCCCATCTGCGGGGGCAAGATCGAGCGATTGCCCGGTGAGGACAATGCCTTTTTCTTTCAACTGCTTTTTGAATTCTTCGGTGGTCAGGTCCACGCGGTAGCCGGGAATCGACTCGAGTTTATCCAATGTGCCGCCACTGAAACCAAGCCCACGCCCAGACATTTTGCCGACCGGCAAGCCGCACGCAGCCACCATCGGCATCACAGAAATGCTGGTCTTGTCACCGACGCCGCCAGACGAATGCTTGTCCACTGCTACATCTACGATTTTCGAAAGATCCAACACCTGCCCGGAGCGAGCCATGGAAAGGGTCAGGTCGGTGGTTTCAAAATTAGTCATGCCATTAAGAAGCACTGCCATGGCAAAGGCGGACGCCTGATAGTCAGGAATTTCCCCATTTGTAAAACCTTTTACAAAAAAGTCGATTTCCTGCGCTGTAAGTTGTCCTTTATCGCGTTTTTTGATGATGATGTCTACCGCGCGCATTGATTCTCCTTGAAATTTCCTTCAATGGTATTTTATCTCATTTTGAAACCTAAAAACGGTACGCCATTTGCATGGTATCAAGCTGCATTTTTGTTTGCAC
>JBAIYF010000242.1:0-3893 GCA_037916115.1 Anaerolineales bacterium | reverse complement strand
AAAGCCTTCCCATTCCAAAGGAAAGGCTTTGAAGCGCCCTGCAAAGGCAAAAAAGGGGGAAACGCCCGGCTCGTTCTTCTCACAGCAGATCCTTGAATTTTCACCTGTTGCTTTTATTGTGGTCGATGAAAAACACATAATACAGTTTGTGAACCAGCAAACAGAGGAATTATTCGGCTACCCGCGGCAGGAGTTGACCGGCAGGAATATCAACATTCTGATCCCGGATCGTTTTCATGCGGTACATAAAAAATACAAAGACAGCTACTTTGAAGAACCCAGAAAAAGAGCCATGGGAGCCCAACGTGACATTAGCGGGCTTCACCGCGACGGCAGGGAGATCCCCCTCGAGATCGGTTTGAACCCGGTGGAGATCGACGGCAAGGTTTACGTTCTTGCATCCATAACCAACCTCACAATTCAAAAGGCATTCGAGCGATCGAACGAGGATAACAGCCGCAAATATCACAACCTGTTCGAAAATTCGCTGGATGCCATTCTCGTTGTGGATGATGAGCAACGATATGTGGACGCCAACCCCGCCGCCTGCACGATGCTCGGGTACACCAAAGAAGAATTTCTCGGCATGCACATTAAAGATATCGTTGCCGCGAATGAAGATATCAAAGAGCATCTATGGGGAGATTTCATTGCCAGCCAGAGACAACAAAATACCATCTTCCTGAAACGAAAAGATGGAACTGTTATTCTGACCGAATACATGGCTTTGGCGAACTTTATGCCGGGGCTGCATGTATCTTTAAGCCGCGATGTCACAGCCCGGTACATGGCTGAGACCAAACTGCGCGAATCTGAAAAGAATTTGAGCGCCATTCTGCAAACCTTGATGGATGGCGTGATCATGGTCAGCACCGAAGGTGAGATCATTTTCGCAAACAACGCCGCTGAGACCATCCTTGGAGTTAAACAAAACGAGATCACAGGAAAATATTTCAACAGCCGCGAATGGCAGCAATTGGATGAATTCGACAACCCATTCCCATTGGATCAACTTCCCCTGGTCGTGGCAATACGTGAGCAGCGCCCGGTTGAAAATGTGGAACATGCCATCATTTCACCGGATGGGGAAAAGAAATGGCTCACGGTCAATGCCGCGCCCCTTTTTGATGAAGACGGCAAAATGTATGGAGCCATTGCAGGTTTTCAGGAAATCACGGAAAGGAAAAACGCCGATGCAAAACTTCGCGAAAGCCGCGAGCGTTTTGAAATGGCACTTGCTGCCGGGAACCAGGGCAGTTGGATGGTGGACTGGGCGAAGAAAACCAACATCGTCGATGAGCGCTGGGCGGCCATGTTGGGGTACACCCTCGACGAAGTAGGACCCGGGCTCGATTTTTGGGAAAGTCACATCCATCCGGATGATATCAAACAGCTGTACGAAGAATTTGAGAAACATATCCGCGGTGAAATTCCGATGCTCGAAGTCGAACTACGCGCAAGGACAAAGACCGGCGAATGGCGCTGGATCGCAGACCGCGCACGCATCGTAAAACGGACAGCCACCGGCGAGCCGCTGCTCATGTATGGAACACATACAGACATTACCGAAAGAAAACAAGCCGAAGAGGCGTTAAGGGTCAGCGAAGAACGCCTGCAATTGGTTAACCGTGCCACGCAAGATTCCATCTATGATTGGGACATTCGGGAGGGAAGTGTCTACCGAAACCCCAAATATCAGGAATTGTTTGCTCCCAACGAGCCCATTAATAAAGACCCAATTTGGTGGGAAAAGCACATTCACCCAGAAGAGCGGGAAGCGACCATCGAGAGCCTTAAGAAGGCTTTTGATGGTGGGCAACAAACCTGGTCGCGGGAATATCGCTTCCTGCTTCACAGTGGAGAATATGCCATTGTCGAAGATCGAGCCTATATCATCTATGATGAAGAAAAAAAGCCCATCCGCGTGATTGGTGCGATCAGCAACATTACAGAACAAAAGCGCCTTGAAGAAACACTCCGCCTCAATTTACATGCCATTGAAAGTTCAGCGGAAGGGATCATCATCACCGACGCATCGCAACCCGACAACCCGATCATTTACATCAACCAGGGTTTCACCAACATCACAGGCTATTCCCAGCTAGAAGTGATCGGAAGAAACTGCCGCTTCCTCCAGGGACCCGACACTGACCCAGCAACCCTCCAACGCCTCAGGGATACACTCGCCCAAAAAGAACCTTTCGAAGAGGAACTTCTCAATTACAAGAAAGATGGCACCCCGTTCTGGAATTATCTACGCATCTCCCATATCTTAGATAAAAACGGCAATGTCACTCACATGGTTGGGTTCCAATCGGATGTTACGCTTCGAAAACAGATGGAAGTGAGCCTGGCTGAGAGCAGCGAAAGATTCAAGAATTTATATGAACAAGAACAACAACAAGCCCGCGAACTTGCGTTGTTCAACAAGATCACGCTCTCCATTCTCACATCGCGAGACCTAAACCAGACCCTACAGGATTTGGCGGAAAATCTGGCAAAACTTATTAAGGCCGATGATTGCTACATCACTCGCTGGGACGAAGAAAAGCAGCTCGTCATTCCGCTCGCAACCACCGCAGAGTTACAAACGCCCTTTATAAGAGACGTTACTCCAAACAGCCAGGTCAGCATGACCTCGTCTGTTTTGAATGCTGGGCATGCCCTGGCAGCCGATGACACCTTAAACTCACCCTATATCAGCCCCAGTATTGCCAAACGATACCCATCCCGATCGATTTTGGGTGTCCCGCTCATTTTCCGCAAGCATAAACTTGGCGCGGTCATCATCGCGTTCAATACGCCGCATCAGTTTACAAAGAGTGAGATCCAACTTTCAGAACGCGCGGCAAACCATATTGTGGTCGCTTTATGGAACAGCCTGCAGGAAAACGAGATCAAACAACAGCTAAAGCAGCAGGAAACGCTTGCCAAGATCACTACCACCTTAAGTCAAATGGAAAGGGTGGGCTTGCCCAACGTGCTGGATATGATCGTACTTTCAGCAAGGGAATTGATTCCCACCGCACAACAGGCGGTCATCCACTTGATGGACAAGGAACAACTATTCCTGATCCCCGAAGCGGTTTCTGGCTTTGAAATGTTCGATAAAAGCAGCCGGAAAATGCGGGTGGGAGAAGGCGTCGCCGGGCTGGTCATTTCCGAAAACAGGGATATCTACATTCCCTCCGTCGATGAAGATGAACGGTTCATCCAGATAAATCCGAACGCTACGTACAAATCTCTGCTTGTATCGCCAATCCGCAGCGGCGAAAACAAATTTGGCACGATCAGCATACAAAGCGATAAGCCGCACGCTTTCTCAAAAAATGAGATCCGCCTGCTAAATGAACTGGGGCAGCAAGCTGCGATCGCCATCGAGAATGCCCGCTTATATGATGCGGCTCAACAGGAACTACGAGAACGTATTCAAGCCGAAAACCAACTGCGCGCCAGCGAGGAAAGATATCGCAGCGTTGCCGAAGATTTGGACGCCCTGATATGCCGTTTTCTGTCTGACGGGACTCTTGTTTTCACCAACACCGCATACAACAGGTTCTTTAACAACTCCTCAATGAACCTGGAAGGCAACAACCTGCTTACACTACTCTCTGAAGATCAGCGAAAGTTCGTCCAAAAGTCGTATCTTGGGTTAACTGCGGAAAACCCCAGCATCAGCTATGAAACACTGGAGCTAAATTATCAGGGAGAAGAACGCTGGGTTCAATGGACAGACCGTCTGATCAAAATATCGGAAGCAGGAAGCGAATATCAATCGATCGGCATCGACATTACCGACCGCAAAACCGCCGAACTGGAGCGTGAGCGCCTGCTGCACCTCGCCCAGGAACAGCGCCTGCTTGCCGAAACCAGCGCCAACGCCACACTTGCCC
>JBAIYF010000241.1:0-2283 GCA_037916115.1 Anaerolineales bacterium | reverse complement strand
GCCTGTGAGTTCGATGCCTTCACCGGGTCCGAGCAGAGGCGCAAGTTCCTTGTGGATGAATTCATCGTATTTGTGCATGTTATTTCTCGGCTTTGTCCAGATCCTTGCCAATATCGCGCTGGAAAGCCCAGGTGAGATAATCCAGGTCGGCAGGCAGGGAGAGCTCCAGTGTGTAGAGATATTGCAGTTCGATCTTTATGCGGCGCGGACGGCACTCGAGTAGATGTCCGCCGCTGGTCTTGTCTTCGGTCATAAAGTGCAGATGCACTCCCGGTACGCTGAGTGATGCCATGAAGGATGGCGTGAAGAACCCGACCATCTTGCCGCTCACATTGTGGAATTCAAAGGTGGGTTGTTCAGCAGCTACTTCCACCAGCGGGCGATAGTTCTCCTGCTTGGGTACCGAGCGTGTTTTGACATATGCAAATTCACCGGTGATGCGGAAAGCATAGAAGATGTTGGGGGAGGGCATCAGGCTGACCATCCAGCGCAGAAACCCTTCATAACTTAATTCCTCTTCCAGAATTTCATCGCTGGCGGGTTGGAAGAAGGTCACACAGGCAAAGGGGGTGCAGATATCATCGTCATTGATCTGTTTCACTTTGCCGTCCGAGCCGACGCGGTAGATCTCGCCGTCCACCATCATCATTTCACCGTCGAGGTCGTTGAAGGTTCCCAGCCCCATATCACCGTGTTTGCGGATCTCATGGAAGGGGATGTTCTGTTCGTAAATACCTTCGACCAGTGAATTGACCGGCGCGCACAAATAGACCTTGCTCTCGGCGCGTCTCTTTCTTGACCTGCGAATGGTTGTTCGTTCCATGGGCTGTTTCCTATTTCCCGTACCACTCAGTATCGGTTCCACCAATGATCTCCCAACCGCGTTCCGTTGCGATCTTTCGTAATTGGGCATCAGGGTATACGGCAACCGGATGGTCGGCGTGTTCCAACATCGGTACATCGAGAATGGTATCGCCGTAGGCAACATCCACCCGGTCTACGGAGAGGCGGCTGAGCACCTGCTCGATCTTTTTCTCGTTCGCCACCAGTCCACTGGTCATGTGCAGTTTCCCATCTTTGATCTCCACCGGTGTGCCGATCGTTTCTGCGCCGATGCGGCGCGCGAATGGTTCGATGAATGGTTCGACCACACTACTGGCAATATACACCTTTGCGCCTTTTTCACGGTGTGCGACCAGTCTGGCGATCACATCTTCGCGGCGGTTCTTCCACAGGTCATGTTCCACCACCCATTCCGAGGCATGGCGGACAGTCTCCGGTGTGGCATCCTTGATATAGTCCAGGCTGTTGACCATCAATTGCTGCCCCCACTCCTGCCAGTCGATCCATCCTCGTTTGGCAAGAATGTAAGCAGGAATAACCTGTGCCTTGTACCACGCAGCGCGTGTTTTACTTTGATTGTGTTTGACCCAATCTACCAACCCTAAAAAAGGTGAGCCGGTGGTCAGGGTTCCCATCATGTCTGAAAGAACGATCATTCAATCTCCTTTGGGTGTTGCCATCTAAATATTGACACGAATATACCTTAACTTTATTCTCTCACCATCCCGCTGCGGTACCTTTTTGCCAAAGATGGGGGAGCGCCCGGCTGGCAGGACTACATCTTGCAGCATGGTTTCGGGATAAAATAAATCCAAAATTCGGCATTGTGTGGGAACATGGGAGCAGCAACATGATAAAAGGAAAAACACTGATCAAGCGTGATGTAGTTGACAAACCCAAAGGCACGAATGTGCTCAGAACCATCAACGCCAACGAAGAGATCCTTGCGACCGAAAATGACTTTCAATGGCTTCACCTGGTCGATGGTGGGTGGGTCAACGCCGGATCGCAGCAACAATACATTAAATGGCAGGTCATCAACGAACCTGTCACTCCGTCTGCACTGCCCGCCGCACCCATCCCAGCAGACCTGCCGCCGCAGCCTGCCCTTCCCAACCCCATCACCGAAATAAAAAGACAGGGACGAATCGCCACCCTGCTCGTAGACTGGCAAAACCCCAAATGGAGCTTTGCTCCGCGCAATGTCGGTCCGCTCAGCTCCTACCCGCAAACCGTCACCTTTAGCCATGTTTGCGATCACAGAAAAGGACCGCGCATCCCGCTGACAGAACCGATCCTTGAATATGTCACACGGCTCAATGGTGAGCAGATCAAAAATCAGATTCTCATACCGGCGGCTGGTTGGATCAACTTTCCCACCCAACCTCCCACCATCGAACGCATCACTTGGGCGGCGAACCATGTCGTCGTCAAAGAGAC
>JBAIYF010000240.1:0-5217 GCA_037916115.1 Anaerolineales bacterium | reverse complement strand
TGACCGGCTTGGTGACCTTGAAAGACATCATGAAGATCACCAAGTTCCCCAAAGCCACCAAAGATTCAAAGGGACGTTTGGCAGTTGGCGCAGCAGTGGGTGTGCGCGATAAGGAAATGCGCCGCGTGGAAGCCGCCCTGCTGTCCGGCGCCGATTGCATTGTGGTGGATATTGCTCACGGCGACTCGCATCTTGAACTCGAGATGGTGAAGAATATCCGCAAGCATTTCCCTGAGGCGCAGATCATCGGTGGGAACGTTGCGACTGCTGACGGTACAAAACGATTGATCGATGCGGGTGTGGATGCTGTGAAGGTCGGTGTGGGTCCCGGCTCGATCTGTATCACTCGCCAGGTGGCTGGCTCCGGCGTGCCACAGTTGACCGCCATCATCGAATGTGCCAAAGCTGCTGCCGATAGCAAAACACCTCTGATCGCCGATGGCGGCATCCGCTTCCCCGGTGATGTTGCCAAAGCCATCGCTGCCGGTGCACAGACGGTGATGATCGGCTCCATGCTGGCAGGCACCGATGAAAGCCCCGGCATGATCATGACCCGTCGCGGTCATCGCTACAAGGCGTCGCGCGGTATGGCGTCGCTGGCGGCGAACATTGACCGCAACAAACGCGAAGGCAACGACCTGACCCGCGAGGAGATCGAAGATTACGTGGCGGAAGGCGTCGAAGCGGCGGTTCCGTATCGCGGCAAGGCGCGTGAGGTGCTCAATCAACTCGTCGGCGGGTTGCAATCGGGCATGAGTTACAGCGGCGCAAAGACCATCGAAGAGTTTCAAGAGAAGGCAATCTTTGTGCGTATGACCGGCGCAGGCTTGAAAGAGTCTGGTCCGCATGATGTGGAAGTACTGGGTTAGAAGGTTCAAGGTTGCAGGTTGCAAGTTTCACCTTCAACCTGCAACTTTCGACCTTCAACACGACGACAGGAGAATCCATGAGCGACCAAACCAAAACCTGGATCGAAAAAGATAAGAAACAATTACATCCCACTTACCACCCCAAGACGCATGCCAACCCGATGGTGATCGAAAAAGGGGAAGGCGTTTGGTTGCACCTCACCGATGGACGCAAAATTCTCGACGGCATGGCGGGGCTTTGGAACGTCAACGTGGGGTATGGTCGCGAAGAACTCGCCAAAGCCGCCTACGACCAGATGAAGGATTTGGCATTTACCTCAAATTTCTCCGGCATGACCAACCTGCCGTCCATTCAATTGGCGGATAAGCTGGCGGGCTTTGCCTACGAAGGTTTGAACACTACACTCTTTACTTCCGGTGGTTCCGAGTCGAACGACTCCGCGTTCAAAACCGCGCGCTATTACTGGAAGCGCAAAGGCAAGCCGGGCAAGTACAAGGTCATTGCGCGCAAGGGCGCTTATCACGGTGTGACGCTTTCGACCACCTTTGCCACCGGGCTTGAAAAATATCACACCATGTTCGGTCCCGCGCCGGAAGGGTTTGTCCACATCCCTGCGCCGAATCCGTATCGCTACGAAGGCAAGTTGAAGGATGGAGAAACTGTCGGGCAGGCAGCTGCTCGGGAACTGGAAGAAGCCATTCTGCGCGAAGGAGCCGACACCGTCGCCGCTTTCATCGCCGAGCCTGTCATGGGCGTCGGCGGCGTGATCGTTCCACCTGACGATTATTTCCCGCTCGTCCGCCAGATTTGCGATAAATACGAAGTTCTCTTCATCGCGGACGAAGTCATCACCGGTTTTGGGCGCACGGGCGAGTGGTTCGCGCTCAAGCATTGGAACGTGAAGCCAGATATTCTCTCCTTCGCCAAAGCCATCACCAGCGGATACGCTCCGCTCGGCGGTATTCAAATCTCGGACGCGATTCGTGAGACGATGGAATCGGCGGGCGATACCGAAGCGTACATGCACGGTTATACCTATTCGGGTCATGCCATGGCGTGCGCAGTCGGTCTCAAGAATCTTGAGATCATGGAACGCGAAGAATTCCCCAAGCGTGCGCGTGAATTGGGCAAACGTCTGCTTGAAGGCTTGAAGAAACTCGAAGAATTCTCTTTCGTCGGCAACGTGCGCGGACTCGGTTTGGTCTGCGGTGTGGAAATCGTCTCCGATAAGAACACCAAAGCCGCTGACCCCGCCACAACGATGAAAATTTTCAAAGCCGCCGAAGCGCATGGTTTGCGCTCTCGTCCGCTGGGCAATACGCTGGCGTTCTCACCTCCGCTCTCCATCACTGAAGACGAAGTCGATGAGATCGTCAAGCGTCTCGGCGCGGCGATGGATGGAATTTTGTAGTAGAACGATATTGGATACTCGATATTCGAATATCCAATATCGAGTATCTACAATTTGCAAACCCTAAATCTAAAATTGTAAATCGAATGTCCGTCTACCTCCACGACATCCCCCTCTCTCAAGCACAGGAACGTTTACGCCAGGCATTGCAAGATGCCGACCTTTGGCGTGTTCTCGGTGTGGAAGAAATTCCGCTCGACGAAAACGCATTAGGGCGCGTCACCGCCGAGCCGATCTGGGCGGAGATCTCTTCGCCGCATTATCACGCTTCTGCCATGGATGGCTTCGCTGTCCGCGCGGTGGCGACGAATGGGGCGATGCCTTCCACGCCGGTAACGCTTCACACCGGACCCGAAGCCCAATACGTGGATACCGGCGACCCGCTGCCCGAGTGGGCGAATGCGGTCATTCCGATTGAAAACGTCGAATCGCTGGATGAGAACGAACAAATTACATCTGAAATCCGCAAACCGAAGTCCATTCGCCTCCGCGCTTCGGTTGCGCCGTGGAGTCATGTCCGCCCGTTGGGAGAGGATATTGTTGCAACGCAATTGGTCTTGCCTGCGGGGCATGTCCTGCGCCCGGCAGATTTGGGCGCCATTGCGGCGTCGGGGCATCAGACCATAAGAGTTGCACGCAAGCCGAAGGTGGCAATTTTGCCCACAGGCACGGAACTTGTTCCCATTGGTTCCAAACTCAAAGCGGGCGATATTCTCGAATACAACTCACTGGTCCTCGCGGCACAGATCAAGAACATGGGCGGTGAACCGACCCGTTACCCCATCACCAAAGATGACTTTGACCTGATCTGCCAGCGTGTTGCCGAAGCCGCGCAAACCCATGACCTTGTGCTGCTCAACGCCGGTTCCTCGGCAGGCGCGGAAGATTTTTCTTCGCGTGTGGTCGAAAAACTCGGCACATTGTTGGTACATGGTGTGGCAGTAAGACCGGGGCATCCGGTGATCTTGGGGATGGTAAATTGGGAATCGGGGAATAGTAAATTGGTACCTCGGGAATCGGGAGTTGGTGCGTTGGATAATACCAATTCCCAATCTACCAATTCCCAATCTACTAATCCACCAATCCCCATCATCGGCGTCCCCGGCTACCCCGTCTCTGCGGCGCTGACCGTGGACATCTTCGTTGAAGCTGTCATTGCCAAATGGCTGGGGCGGCGTCCGTTGGAGTTGCCGACCGAAACGGCGACACTCACGCGCAAATTGGTCTCGCCTGCGGGTGATGATGACTTTGTCCGTGTGGTGGTGGGCAAGGTGGGTGATAAACTTCTGGCGGCTCCGCTCTCACGTGGAGCGGGTGTGATCACGTCATTGGTGCAAGCCGACGGGTTGGCACTTGTCCCAAGCGGTGTGCAAGGCATGGAGGCGGGCGAGAAGGTCCAAGTTCGCATGTATCGCAATCGCAGCGAGATCGAAAAGACCATCCTTGCCATCGGTTCGCATGACCTGACACTCGACCTTATTGCGCAATTCCTTGCGGAACATGACCGCAGGCTGGCATCCGCCAATGTCGGCTCGCAGGGCGGCTTGGTGGCGTTGCGACGCGGCGAGGCGCACATTGCAGGGTCGCATTTGCTCGACCCGAACGATGGCTCGTATAACATTTCGTACATCCGCCAGTATATGCCGGGCATTCCGGTGAAGGTTGTGGCACTGGTGGGACGTGACCAGGGGTTGATCGTTAAGAAGGGGAACCCAAAGGGAATTCAAAACCTGCAGGATCTCACCCGGCACGAGGTCCAGTTTGTGAACCGGCAGCGCGGTGCGGGCACGCGCGTCCTGCTTGATTATCATTTGAATTTGATGACAATCTCGAAAGAGTCCATTGCAGGCTATTCTCAGGACGAGTATACTCATCTCGGTGTTGCTTCAGCAGTGGCATCGGGGCG
Source organism: Anaerolineales bacterium (assembly GCA_037916115.1). GTDB lineage: Bacteria > Chloroflexota > Anaerolineae > Anaerolineales > Villigracilaceae > Villigracilis. The sequence continues at coordinate 1,030 of JBAIYF010000240.1, read as the reverse complement.
GGCAGATTGCGGGTTGGGTGTTGCTGCCGCCGCGCAAGCTCTGGATCTTGATTTTGTGCCGCTCTTTCAGGAACGGTATGACCTTGTGATCCCGAAGCAGTTTGCCGAAGATGAACTGCTGGCGCCTCTCTTTGACCTTTTGACTGATCCGCGTTTCAGGGAATCGGTAGCCACTTTGAAAGGATACGACGTGTCTGTAATGGGCACAGTAATTTTGGAGGATGAATGACAGAAGGTTTGATCATTGACGATAACCGCCAAACGGCGGATGCCCTGCAGCAGATGCTCGGTTTGTTGGATCTGCCCGCCCGAACGGCGTATGGTTCGAGCGCGGCAATGTCTGTTTTGGGAGGCATGGTGCCTCAGTTCATTTGTTTGGATATCAATATGCCCGGCGTGGACGGTACGGAAGTGCTGGCGTTCATTCGTCGGGAGCCGCGTTTGATGAAGGTGCCGGTTATCATCATCACATCTGATGACCAGCCCGAGACCCGCCAGCATGTCATGCGCGCCGGAGCTCAGGCGATGATCATTAAGCCGGTAACAATTGATATTCTTGAAGGTGCATTCAAAAAAGCTGGAATCATTCGATAAACAAGTTGGTTATGAACAAAAAAACAGGACGCTCATGAGCGTCCTGTTTTTTTGTTTGATGTGACTGTACTACAGCGGCTCAAACCGCGCCGTGAAATGGCGCAGCAATTCTGGAGCGTAGGTAAACCTGTAGCCTTTGATTTTATCGGCGCGTGCTTTGATGGCGGCGAAGCAATCTGCTACATAGTCGAGATGGCTTTGTGTGTACGTGCGGCGGGGAATGGCGAGGCGCAGCAATTCGAGTTTTGGGTAATGCCATTTTCCATCTTCCGGGTCGAGACAGGCGAACATCACAGAGCCGATCTCCACGCCGCGGATGCCGCCTTCGCGATAAAGTTCCACAGCCAGCGCCTGGGCAGGAAACTCGTAGTTGGGAATGTGCGGCAGAATCGCGCCGGCGTTGACGTAGACTCCGTGTCCGCCCGCGGGCTGGATG
>JBAIYF010000239.1:0-2025 GCA_037916115.1 Anaerolineales bacterium | reverse complement strand
CGTAAGCAAGTAAAACCCCAACAAAGCTGACGGGCGTGCCACCAAATCTCCACAGCGTAGAGGCGCCTCGTTGCAGGATGATCCGGTATCGTTCCCAGTCCAGAACTTTCTCAATCAATGAACCCTGTGCTGAAACAAGGTCGTTCGATGGGGCGAGAAAAATCTTGAAGAGCACGATGATGATTACAGGGAAAGCCATGCCGAGGGCGTAATTTATGAGGGCGGGTCTATTGTCTCTGGTGAAACCGATCACTGCCCAAACGATGGAGAAGCCGACAATTGCCATCAAACCTTCGTTCTTTGCCCAGCCGCATAAACCCACCAGCAGCCCAACCAACATCGCCGCGCGAGTATCTTTGTTTTGCAGGTACATCACGGTCAGCCCGCCGCCTGCCAGCATTAGATATGCGAGCAGAAGGTCGGCATATTGGCGCATGCTCTGGTCTACGGTGAATGGAAGAGCGATGAAGAATACTGCTGCGAGTACTGCCTGTTTGAATCCGCGGAAGTAATTGACCAGTGCAAACAGCATCCCGGCCGCGAAGAGTGAAAGCGTGAGGTGGAATGCGAACGGTCCCCAGCGGGTCGTGCTGACTAGAAATGCCCAGTTAATAGCATTCGTCATCGGGAGAAAGAACGGATAGTCGGGGTGGTCGAATTGACGCAGGAAGGTTCCCTGCCAATCTGCGCCGCCAAGGTAAATGAACCGTGACACCACATTCCAGTTGATCCACGCATCGGGGCGTCCGTGCGGGAATTGCAAACCGTAAAGAACCATGTTCAGCGTGTAGAAAATAACACCAACCGCAAGAATGCCAGCCCAGAGAAGTTCAGACTTTATGTCCGTGCGTGGCAAACGCAGTTGATTGCGATTTTTGAATAAAAGCCATAACGTCAGTGCAGTGACAGTGACCGCCTCAAGCCACGCATAAGCGGATAGAGGCAGACCAATCCAGATCCATATGAAACCCAGCAGCGAAGAGACGCCAAATCCCACCGCAGCGGAAAGAAAAACCTTTATCGACAAACTCTTGCCGTCTTTGGCATTCCAAATGGTGTGGACGATGAGAAAGCCCAGCAGGAGTCTAGGAAGAAGCGCGGCAAATGACAGAAGAGGTGTCATCTAATTTTCCACATCATGAATGAGATATAAGCCGAAACCAAATCCCTTGATCTCATACGCCCCCAACTGCCCGACGAGCCAGGGCTCAAGATTTTCGTCGTCGTTGAAATTACCGATGATCCATTCGTGGTCGAGTCCCAAATCCATGGCGACCGGCGCAACTGAATACTGCATCAATTGGAACTCGTCCACATCCAACAGGGATTCGTCTCCACGAAGAGCGGCATCGTCTACATACCCGACACGGATCACATCTTTGGGCAGCGCCTCTTTCAGGACCTGAACCCGTTCCTCCCATTTGGCAACCATCTCCTCTGACGAATTCCTCCACTCTCCCGCGGAAAAATTCACAGCGAATCGATACATCGACACTACAAGCGATAAAACCACCAGTACGATCGGTGCTGATCTTCGAAGAAACATCATGCGGGTATTTTAACCGGTTTAGGGAGCCGAGGCGTAGTACGGGGCGAGGGCTTGAAAGATGGAAAAGATGAAACCAAAATTGTTGACCGCCAGCGTCAATACAACAATGGCGAGTGCCCATTGAAACCATTTCTTGTCGGCAAAGTCTGCCCATGCCAGGGCGATGAACAGCACAAAGGCATACACCCAGTATGGAGTGTAGAGGAATAATTCCGTGCCGTAGAACAGGTGCATGAGGAAGTTGAATCCCAGCACGCCGAGCAGACCGAGTATGAGCTGGGTATGCTTTGAGGAACGAATGTTTTTGACGAACATGACCAACGCTCCGCCCAGCAAAGTAAGCCACATGGCAAGCGGCACGTTCGATATGCCCCGATACGAGGCAACGTTCCGGGCACGAACGTCAAAGGTTTTCAGGTCGATGGTGGGAAAGGGCGGTTTATCGGATGTGGCTTCGATGACATCTGGTCCGACCA
>JBAIYF010000238.1:0-3039 GCA_037916115.1 Anaerolineales bacterium | reverse complement strand
CGCCGGTATGTTTGATGACCTCATCGGCATAATGACGCTCATCAATGTCCTTGCCGGGATAAGTTCCAATAAATGCCTTCTGCCATTCGTGTGCCATACGCATGGTCGCATCGCCGGAACGACGGATGAAACTCATCGAAGAAAGCACCGAACTCGAATCCAAGCCGCCGCTCAATGCAGTGCCGATCGGCACATCGCTGCGCATACGGATCCGGCAGGCATCCAGGAATAATTCACGATACTCCGCAACCTGATCTTCATATCGTTCGGGAATCTGCGGCAAATGGTCAAGTGTGTTCCACCAGCGGCGCATCTTCATTTCGCCATTTGCATGGAGAGTCAAGCAATACCCGCCCAAAACACGTTTTAGCCCCTGAAACAAACAATCTTCCGTGCTTTCCATCCAGGCTGGGTTTTCCAACGAATTTGCCAACACAGTTGGTGAATATTCCGCTCGAAAACCGTCAAGGGCAAGAAAGGCTTTCATCTCTGAGGCGAAGGCAAAACGTTTGCCGTCGAAGTAATAGACCATCGGCTTAACGCCGTACCGGTCACGCGAAACGAAAAGCTTTCGTTCGCGGCTATCCCAGATCGCCATACCCCACATACCATTGAGCTTGAGCAAACAATCTTCACCCCATTTATCGTACGCCGCAAGGACGATCTCTGTATCAGACTCGGTCTTGAATTGATAGCCAAGCCCTTCGAGTTCCCTGCGCAATTCAATAAAGTTGTAAATCTCGCCGTTGAAAACGATCCAGTAACGCCCGTCCATATAGGACATGGGCTGGTCACCCGTGTTCAAGTCAATGATAGCAAGGCGCCGGTGACCAAAGCCCAGATTGGCGGCTTCGTCGACATGCACATCCCAACCATCGGGTCCGCGGTGAGCAAGCTGATTCGTAAAGCGAACCAATTCCTCACGATCGACGGGTCTGCCATCCAGATTCCAAAATCCGGTAATTCCACACATAAAATTATCGCTTCCTTATCTCGACCAGTTTTTGGGCAAACGCCTCAAAGTTGGTCGTTTCATTGTATCGTTCCTGCCACACCGCCCGGCTACCTTTGCGTTTTTCCAGCATTCCCTCGCGCTCATCGCAGACTCGCAATAAGGCTTGGGCGATTTCATCCGGTTTGGGATTTTCACTGAGCAATATTCCATTTCGGTCCTGCACGATCTCCACATTCCCTCCAACCGCCGTGGCAATGACCGGAATGCCGCAACTGATGGCTTCCATGATCGAAACGGGTGTCCCTTCGGTGGAGCTGACGTTGACGAATACATCAACAGGTTTATCAATATAGGTCTGAATGAGATGCTGCTGGGTCTGATAGCCGGGGAAAAATCCTTTTGCATTCGGGGGAAACTCACATGCAACCCGGTCAATGAATTCCTGACGCTGATCGCCATTACCAAAATGGGTCCATTCTATTTGTTGATCGCTTCGCATCTTCGCCGCCGCCACAACGCCGCGAAATAATAGGTCTATTCGTTTGATCGGATTGATAGTGGAACAGGAAACGATTCGCAAAACACCGTCTTTTGACGGCTTTGACAAACCACCGGGCTCCGGCACACCCAACAATGCAGTTTGATATTTCGCTTTATATTGAGGGTATTTTTCCAAAAGATAGTTTGTACCAATATCCGAATCAGCAAAAAGCCCATCCACCAAAGAGATGGATTTCAATCGTAACGGCCAGGGTTTATACAGATCCTCATAAAGGTCATAGCCATGCGCCCGCGAGATAACATTCAGTTGTGGAAATTGCGCCTTTGCCCACCCCAGCCCCATTGTGACATCGATGAACCAATAGGTGTAACAAATCACATCAGATGGAGAGACATTTTCTTTTCGTATCCAATCTTTCAGCCAAGTTTCAGTTTGATGTGCCCCGGAGATGAAAAAGAACAGTTTCTTCAGGTATTCAACTGAAAGAGAATCAGGCAGGCGCTCTCGGATATCTTCAAAAATATCCTTCTGAAAAAAAGAAGAGAGAAATGCCGGAAGACGTTTTTCAAAAGTAAATTGACCGGCAAAATCAAGATTTACTTCCACGCCAGCCGGAAGAGAGAGTAATTTTTCATGTTTATGCTGTGGGATAAGAATGATACGGTCGAAATATTTTTTTAGGATTTGAATTTCACCGCTAAGAAACGTCTGCTCGCCTACCGTATCATAAGGATAGTTATTGGTAAAAATAAGTAGAATCATAGTTCCGGTAAAAATGCTTCGCGGTGTTTCGCAAATTCTTCAATGGCGCGCTCATAATCATCGTGCCTGCCGATATCAAGCCAGTAGCCATCGAAGTTGAAGACATTGACCTTCTTGCCGTCGCGCATCAACTTCAAGACCAGTTCGGGTAAATCCAGCCGTTGACCTTTGGGGATGTAGTTCAAAATCTCCGGCTCGAAGAGATAGATGCCCATACTGACGGAATAGTGATAAGTGGGTTTTTCGATGTAATCGGAGATCCAGTTATCTTCATCCACTTGGATCACACCAAGGTCAATTTTTACATCGCGTTGATAACAAGCGACCGTGGCAAGTGCGCCGCGCTCGCGGTGATAATTGAGCATGGCACTGTAATCGATGGTGGTGAGCAGATCGCCGTTCATCACCAAAAAGGTATCGTTCAGGTTTGGGACAAGAGCAATCGGTCCCGCCGTGCCGAGGGGTTGTTCTTCGCGGGAATAATCGATACGAGTGTTGAACTTGCTTCCATCACCGCAGTATGCCATGAGCAATTCGGCGAGATAGCCGGTTGCCAGTGTAATGTCGTCAAAACCTTTCTTTTGCAACTGACGAATCACGATCTCAAGAATCGGCATCTCACCGATGGGCATGAGCGGTTTGGGGAGAACGGTCGTGTACGGGGCAAGGCGCGTGCCTTTGCCGCCAGCTAAAATGACTGCTCGCATATTACACCGTGTATTGGTCGGGTCGGTAGAGGTCGATATGAGCGGAGATCCACTCGATGGTGGCACGCAAGCCTTCGTCGAGAGAGATGCGGGGTTCCCATCCGATCATGCGT
>JBAIYF010000237.1:0-3205 GCA_037916115.1 Anaerolineales bacterium | reverse complement strand
GGTGCCGTTGGTGAGCGCCAAACGTGATGATCTCAAATCAAAACTGGAACGCGGCTCCGGCAAAGACGTATAAAAAATGATAGACTGGCTCAAACGCCAGTCTATTTTTTTGGAGGAACCATGCCCGCCATTGACCCTGCCCAATTCGAAACAGAAGCATACTGCTACCTCACCACCCGCGGACGGGTGACCGGCAACCCACACGAGATCGAGATCTGGTTCGTGGTGCATGAGGGCTTCATCTATCTCATGTCCGGCGGCATGGACAAATCGGACTGGGTGAAAAATCTGCTCAAGGAGCCCAACGTCACCTTGCGCATTGCCGGGCAGACCTTCCCCGCCGCCGCCAGTGTCTTGAATGATGTACTCGTTGAGGGGCAGGTACGCATGAAGATGGCGACCAAATACAACGAGTGGGAGGGGCGCAGCCTTAGCGAGTGGGCGCGCACGGCGCTGGTGGTACGGTTCGAGCCGCAGGATGCATAAACCAAAACAAGACCCATCCCGATGTTATTCGCAGATGGGTCTTGTTTTAATGCAAGGCTGATTTCTTCAGCGCATCATTCCGGCAGCCGGAATGAAACCAATAGCCGTATCAACATCAACACGATGAAACTCATTGCAATGGCCATCACTACACCCATCAGCCCGGCATTGAAATGGATCGGCGTCTGCACATTGGCATAGACGGAAATCTCGAACGCCGCCAGGATCGCCAGCAAAATAACCCCGAACATCAGCGAGCCAAAATCACTGAGACGCGCAACCGTTTCCGTTCTCCGTTCGGGAGCCAGCCAATACTCGCGGTGGGGCATGTTGATCAGATCGGGAGGCAGGATGAGGAACAAGACCTGTAACGGCAGGCTGACCAGCACGACCACAAACAACATTTGGATCTGAAAGAGAAAGAATTCCGCCTTTGAAACAAAGCGGTCCGGGTCGCCCGCCAAATTAAAATGCGCCGCCATCTGCTCGGGAGCAATGCGCCATAAACGGGCGATTTCCAAGAGACAGATCAGCAAGGCAGTGATAAATACGACTCTTCCGATACGCATGGGGCTCCTTTTCAAAACGCCTATCCCCTGCCCGCGGACTGCAAATACAAATCCTCCACTTTTTTGCGCGCCCACGGCGTCTGACGCAGGAACTTGAGGCTCGATTTGATGCTGGGATTATCGGTAAAGCATTTGATGGGGATACGCCTGCCCAGTTCTTCCCAGCCGTATTTCTTTACAAGCTCAGTGACGATCATTTCGAGGGTGACACCGTGCAATGGGTTATTGGGTTGAGGAAGGCTCATACTTTATTTTATCTATGAATTCGTCCATAACGGCAGCAGACTGATGATGAAGTTGACGATCGTCAAAACGATCACAAGTACGCGCCCCCACATTTTGCTTTTCCCATCTTTGTCCATGCCGATGGCGTCTTTGGCAAGCGGCGCAGCGGACGGGAACCAGAAACGCCCGTTATACAAGACCACCCCGACCAACAACAAATTGGGATACGCAGCAGCAGGCTGACCGTTAAGCGCCGCCAGAAGCAAGGGCAGCCCAGCCAGTACGCCCAACGCAACCACAGCCGGGACTCGGCGTTGGAGGGTGCGTTCCGTCAGGAAAAATATGCCCGCGCCAAAGAAAAGCGGAAGCACCGCCCCGATCCGTGGACCGGTATACAGGAGCAGCAACGCCGTGGACAGAAATGACGCAACCTGCGCATACGAGAGGAAGCGATAGAACTGCACGCCGCCCGGCGCAGCAAAGGTTTCAAACTTGGTCGGTGTTGCTTCGAGGGCGTATTGCCTGCGCCACAGTTCAAGGTTAGAGAGACTGTTGGCAAGCACTTTCAAGTCGTTGACATCGTGCTCGCGCAGATCTACGAATTGCGTTTTGCCCGCGCTGTTCAGGCTGTCTGACCAGTCAATACTGGAACCCACCAGAAAAATGTCGTTATTCGTTCCATCGTTGCTGGCTTGTTCCACTATCTTCTGTGAGGTGCGGTTGGAGATGAGATACAGGTTCTTTTGCGCCTTGCTCGCATCGTTCACTTCACGGTGACCTGCCTGCTTCAGCACCTGTGCAATGTGACTTGCCATGGGGCGATCCGCCGGGTCGTTGTGAAGGAAGAAATCCACAGGCGTTGATTTCAATGTCTCTTCAGCAAGCGGTGTGTTCTTGCCTGCCAATTTGGCATGACAGCGGCGGCGCAGTTGTTGAGGTGCCTGCCCGGCCGCATACCAGCGCAAAAGCGGCGCGGAGCGTTTTGTGAACCAAAAGTAAAAGTAGACGTTCAGAAAAAGACAGAAGGAGATCAGCCCTGCGAACGGACTGTTGAGCGCAAGCGCCATTAACATCAACAGCATCTGGACGATGATGGCGAACGCGCCCAGGTTACGAACGCCCTGATGTTCGAGGTTGTGTTTCCAAAAACGATGGATGCCGGTCGCAAAAGCCAGGACTCCGAATACGATGGCGGCTACGATCGCATAGGGCTGTCCTTGATTCGGAAATTCCCTCAGCGTGGACAGGGTCAACACCAGCATCCAGACGTAGGGCCACATGAGGGAGAGGATCGTAAACCAAATGGGCAGCGGCAGGTGCAGCGAATAGGGGAATTTACTTACGGTGTTGATCCGGTCTGTGGGGCGCGGCAGGCTGCCGGTCAGGTAGGAGGCGAGGCGCTTTATCGCGGCGTTGAAGTTTGTGCGGAAGTCGATGACCGCGCAATCGCGCAGCTTTTCGGGAATCTCCACATCTTCAACCACGGCAAGGATCACTTCACGCCCACGCTGGCGCGCGGTGTTCCATTCCATTTCTACATATTTTGAATCCAGGGCGGTTTGCGAAACCACCAGCACCAGGCGTTTGCAGTTTTCATATCCGTTCTTAAGGGTGGTTGCCCAATCGGACCCTGCGCCAAGCTGCTGGAGGTCGAACCAGATGTCGATCCCCTCTTTTTGTAAATGAAGCGCGATGGCTTCGGCAAAATATAACTGCTTACGGGAGTAACTGATAAAGATATGTTCCATGACGTCTCCTCTAAGCGTGCAGAGACATTATATCCCCTTAGACCTCCGAGGTCTGAGCTACAACTCTCCTTTGAACGCCCACTGGTCGCAGCACGGATATCATCCCCGTAGGGGACAGCAGCAACGTCCGCTTGTGGGATATTCCCCCCTTGTGGGGCTCCCCCCCCGCGCAGCCCC
>JBAIYF010000236.1:0-1628 GCA_037916115.1 Anaerolineales bacterium | reverse complement strand
AGTTGTAGGTATGGATGTGTTGGTGGTGATGGCATATTTGGGATAAAAAGATCTTCTCGTCATTGCGAGGGCGATTCTCTTTCGCCCGAAGCAATCCTATGATTAAGTCCTGAGATTGCTTCGTCGGGCTGCCGCCCTCCTCGCAATGACGGAAAGAAATGAGAGGATAAATGAAACGAGAACTTCGACCTTGTATTTACATCATGACCAATAAATACAACCGGGTTCTCTACACAGGAGTGACCAGCAACCTGCTAAAACGGGTCACTGAACATAAACAAAAGACCGTAGAAGGATTTACCAGCCGATATAACATCACCAAGCTGGTTTATTACGAAGAACACAACACCATGGAGGAAGCCATCGCCCGCGAAAAACAGATCAAAGGCGGTTCAAGGCAGAAGAAATTGGATCTTATAAAAAGCAAGAACCCAATGTGGAAGGATCTGTACGACGAGTTTTTTGTTTAACCAATTTTTCCCGTCATTGCGAGCCGCGCACTTGTCCTTTGCGGCGAAGCAATCTTATTACTCTGACCGTCATTGCGAGCCGTTCTTTGGCGAAGCAATCCCCAACACGGCTCATGAGATTGCTTCGTCGGGAAGAGCACCCTCCTCGCAATGACGGAGATGGAAACCATCACGGAGGAACACCTTGAAAATCATCGCATGTATCAAGCAAGTCCCCGACTCGGAGGCGAAGGTAAAAGCCGAAGGCGGGCAGGTCTCATGGGGCGACGCGCCGCTCGTCATCAACCCGTTCGATGAATATGCGGTTGAAGGCGCGTTACAGCAGAAAGAAGCCGCAGGCGGAACCGTCACTGCCTTGTGCATCGGACCCGAATCCGCGAAGGAAGCGCTCAAGCACGCGCTCGCCATGGGCGCGGATGAAGCCATTCTCGTTTCTGACCCGGCGTTGAACGACCTCGACACCGTCGGTGCGGCGAAAGTGTTGGCGGCTGCCATCCAAAAGATCGGCGGCGCAGACATGGTCGTCTTCGGTCGGCAGACTCTCGACAATGGCGCAGGACTCACTCCCCCACAAACCGCAAGGCTTCTGGGTTATCCCATGCTTGGGTTGGCTGGCAGCATAAAGGTCGAAGGAGGCGCGGTCACGGTTGAGCGAGTGCTCGAAGAAGGTCGCCAGATCATGAAAGCCAATCTGCCCGCGGTGCTGAGCGTTGTGCAAAGCATTGGCGAGCCGCGCTATCCGTCGTTCATGGGCATTCGCAAAGCCTCGAAGGCGAACATCCCCGTTTGGTCTTTGGCTGATCTTGGCATTAGCGCCCCCGCCGCCGTCCTGACCCGTACAGAGTTGATCACCCCGCCCGCTGACACGCGCACCGTGGAAATGATCACTGGCGAAAGCCCCGCCGAGATCGCCGAAAAACTCGCCGATAAAATCATCGCGGAGAAAGTGTTATGAAAACGTTTGTTTATATCGACCACTTCAAAGGTGACGTTCAGCCCGCTTCGTGGGAAGCGCTCGGTCTTGCAAAAACGTTCGGCACCGCCGTTGCGTTGGTTTTCGGCGCAGGTGTAGATGACGTTGCGAAAGCCGCCGTGGAATTTGGCGCGGATGAAGTCCTCGTTGCGGATGATGCCTCGCTCGCAGATTACCGCGCTGAG
>JBAIYF010000235.1:0-4739 GCA_037916115.1 Anaerolineales bacterium | reverse complement strand
GCCAAAGGCATCATCGCCGCCATACCAGTGAACGGTGACATTGGACTGAGATACCTCGCGCCAGGGGAAGCGGTTGTCGATATATTGAAACCGATATTGCTCGCTGGTGTAGGTCTTGCCGTCGCTGAGGGTTGCTTGAAACCAATAGACAACCCAACTGAAAGGCGGAAAGACGTTTAGCGAAGCATCGTAGGTGAATTCCACCGAGCCATCCGCTGCGACGGTGAGCGTTTCCACACGGGTTACATCCTCGTTTGCGCCGCGGAAAAGCAGTGATGCCTGTTGGATGGGACTTGCCGCTGTGACTTTCGCCGTGAATTTGATCGACCTGCCGAACTCCGCCTCCGCCCTTGCATTTTCCACAACGATTCCCGACTGCGCCTGTGCCTGTTCTGGTTTCAGGGGCAGGGTTGCTGCGATCAGCATGACCACGATGAGGTGCAGTAATCTGTGATGTGTGGGTCTCATGTTTTTACCTCGAAAGGAAAACGATCAATGGTGTGAGCGTGAGCGGACTGAGTAATGTGCCGAAGAAAACAATGGCGGTGACAAGCGAAGGCTCCAGTTTGTACTCTGTTGCGACAACAGTGGTTGCGACAGCGGCAGGCATGGCGGCTTCGATGACGCTTCCCTGACGGGTGTGACTGCTCATCCCGAACAGACCGGCGAGCAACAGCCCTATAAGGGGACCGATGAGCAGTTTGGTTGCCACGCCGAGGCTGGTTGCCCGAATGCTTTGCGACCATTCGATGCGGGCGAGTTCCAATCCGAGCAGGATGATCATGGCGGGGATGGCTCCATTGGCGGCGATCTCGATGGTACGGGAAAGTGGCAGGGGAATTGTCAACCCAAGCCCTTTGACGATCAGCGCGACCATCACTGCGTAAAGGATGGGAAGTTTGAACACTCCCAGTATAGCGGATTTCAAATCGAGATGACCAAGCGAGGCAATGATCACACCGACGGTGTTAAACAGGATGGTGGTGGTGACGTAAAAAATGGAGGCGACTGCCAGCGCCTCATCTCCGAATGCGAATTTTACTAGCGGCAAGCCGTAGTTGCCCGTGTTGCCGAATGCGACGGTAATCACCACAGCGAGCAGGTGGGTGCGGTCAAGTTGAAAGACCTTTCCGAGAATAAATGCAAGAATGCCCATGACGGCAATCACGGATGCCGTGTACCCCACTGTGGTGAGAGCCTGACGTAGATTCAACTGGCTGGTCACCATCAAGTTAAAGACCAGCAACGGACTGAAAACATAGAAGACCATGCGCCCAATACTGCGCGAATCTACAGTAAGTACCCTGCCGAGAATATACCCTGCCGCGGCGATGAGCATGATCGGCAGCAGGTTGTTTGCAAAGGTGTTGAAGAGTTCAATGAAAGCCATGTTGGCAAAATTATAACCCCCGTAAATAGTGTAGGGGCGGGTCTCAGACCCGCCCCAGTACATTATATTGAAATCAATTCAGCAGGCTGTTTGACCAAATTCGCCTGCATCGACCACGGCCCCGTCCACGTTACGGTGACAGGCAGGAGTTTGCCGCGCAGGTCTTCTTCGCTTTCGACGAAGACCAGTTTATTGGTGGGGGTGCGTCCTTTCCAGCGGTTCTTGACCTTTTCCTCGAAGAGCACATCCACGGTTTGACCGAGGTATTTCTGGTTGATCTCGCCGACGATCTGTTCTTGCAAATCTTCGAGCATGCGGAAGCGGCGCATCTTCTCTTCTTCGCTCACATCGTCCACCATGCGGCGGGTGGCGACGGTGCCTTCACGGACGGAGTAGCGAGCCAAATGGGCAACATCCAGCTTGAGGTCCGATAAGACGCGGTGGGTTTCCATGAACTGTTCCTCGGTCTCGCCGGGGAAGCCCACGATGATGTCCGTCGCGATGGAGCAGTTTGGAATATGTTGGCGGATCTTTGCCACGAGGTCGCGGAATTGCTGCTGGGTGTATCCGCGCTTCATATTTTCGAGCACGGTGTCGTCACCCGCCTGAATGGGCAGTTCGATGTGCGGCATGACGCGCGGCAGCTCGGCAATGGCATGGATGAGGTCGTCGTCGAAGTAGTTGGGGTGTGAGGTCAGGAAGCGGATGCGTTCGATGCCTTCCACTTCGTGGATGATGCGGAGCAGGTCCGCCAGTTTGGGACCATCGGGAATGTCTTTGCCGTAGCGGTCTACGATCTGACCGAGCAGGGTGATCTCTTTTACGCCTTGCTTTGCCAGCGAGCGGACTTCGGCGACAATGTCGCCAACCGGGCGGGAGCGTTCCACACCGCGCTTGTAGGGGATGATGCAGAAGGTGCAGGCGTGCGAGCAGCCATAGACGATGGGCACATGTACGCTGACCGTCTTGCCTTGTTCGGCAACCGGCAGTTTGAGTTCTTCGTCCATCATCAGGAAGCGGCGGGTGGTCTCGGCATCTTCGAGCGATTGGACTTCGCCCTGGGTGAGATGTGAGATCAATGGTCCCGGGTCGGAGGGGGGGGAGAATACATCCACGTAGGGGAGTTTGGCTTTGAGTTTTTCCGCGCCGCGCACACCCACAAGACAGCCCATCAGATTGATGGTGAGGTTGGGATTCTGCTCTTTGAGTTTCTTGAACGAGCTGACGCGCCCAATTGCCTTATCTTCGGCTGATTGACGGACGACACAGGTGTTCAGAACGATAACGTCGGCTTCTTCGGGGTTTTCAGTAAGGGAATAGCCGAGATGCTCCAACGACGAACCAACCCGCTGTGAGTCGGCGACGTTCATTTGGCAGCCTTCGGTCCAGATGTGATATTTCATGCGTGCTCCTAATTTCGTAAGCGCGAATTATACCAAGAGCGGTCTGAATTTGATTTAAGACGAGGGCTTTGGGTTTGTCAAAAGAATTTTTGGGTATGACCTGTAAGAGCGAGGAAGCGCTGTAATTCTGCTTTGGACAAGACAAGTGTTGCCGTATTCACCAACGGGTGGCAGAGAAAATTTTCGCCATTCCATATTTCTGAGTCTATCCAGAGTTCTACGGCGTGTTCGGTGTCGTTGACCAAGCCCATCATGGTCACTGAGCCGCCTGCCACGCCGAGCAGGCGCATTAAGTTCTGTTCCGAGGCAAAGCGCAGGTGCGGCACGCCCAGTGTCGCTGACAATTCATCCAGCCGGACAGTCTTTTCGCAGGCGGTCACCGCCAGGAAGAACCGGCGGGCTTTTTTATCGCACAGAAACAGGTTCTTGGTGCTGATGGCTTCGATGCCTGTATGATGCGCATCTGCCTCGGCGCAGGTAAAAACGGCAGGATGTTCCAACCGTTCGTAAACGAAGGCGTGTGAATTCAGAAACTCCAGAAATCCGGGTTCAGACGTGATCATCGTTTAGCTCAATCAACTTCATTTTCATGGCTGCCAGTACGGCCTGTGCGCGGTTGGGCTGGTGAAGTTTCTCTAGAATGTTCTTGGCATGGCTGCGAATGGTCTCTTCACTGACCCCCAGCTGCAATGCGATCTGTTTGTATGTGTTCGATGAAGCCATCCATTCCAACACTTCCAATTCGCGCGGGGTGAGCAAAACAGATGTTTCCGGGTGCGGCTTCATGCGTTCTATTGCCTTCTTCATTACATTTGGGTGCAGGTACGCCTCACCATGCATAACGGCATGGATGGCGCGCACCAACTCGGCTGGCTCGATGTTTTTCATCACATAGCCTTCGATACCCGCAGCAACCAGGTCGAACACGCGGTCATCCACCTCAGTGCCGGTCAGCATCATGATCTTGATGTCTGGTGTGGATTTCCGCAGGGCAAGCGCCATTTCCTGTCCGTCCATTTCTGGCATGACCAGATCTACGAGAACGATATTAGGATGAAGACTCTGCGCCGCTTCCAATCCGAGGCGTCCATTTTCCGCTTCGCCTACGACCTCGAGGTCTGCTTCCAGACGAAGGACCATTGCCAACCCTTTGCGGACCACGGCATGGTCATCGACGATCAGGATGCGGATGGACTCAGGCATGGTGTTTTCCGTTAATGGGAAAGGAGATCATTACGCGCGACCCCGCACCGGGGTTGGATGCGATCACACACTCGCCGCCCAGGGCGCGTGCGCGTTCCTGCATGCCCTGCAAACCGAAATGCTCACGGTTCTGGCTGCGAGACAACGCGGTTGAAAGGTCGAAGCCCTTGCCCTGATCGGATATATCAAGATAAACATCATGGTCAGCGATGGCAAGGCACAGACGTGCCGATTGCGCACCCGAATGCCGCGCCGAGTTAGCCAGCGCTTCTTGTGCCATGCGGTAGATGGTGCGGCGTAAACCCGGGGAGAGCGAGTTGAAGTCGCCGTGATGGTTGAAGATGATGCTGAATGAACGTGGACGGCAGCAACTGTTGATGTAATTGGTCAGGTCTGCCATGAAGAGTTCGATGGTTAGTGCGGATGGCCACAGGTCGAAGACTGAGCGGCGGACTTCGCCGTGGGCGTTGTTCGCAAGTGTGCGCAGTTCGATCAATTCTGTGCGGACGTCATCTGCTTTTTGCGGGAGCATGGTGATGCAGGCGTCGAGCGAGTAGACGATGCCGAAGAGCGATTGCACCACGGTGTCGTGAATGTCGCGGGCGATGCGGTTGCGTTCGGTCTCGACGGCGAGGCGTCGGGCGCGGTCAATGCACAGGATGGTGGTACCCAGTGCCAGTGCGGCTTGATTCGCGACCGTCATCAGTGTGTTCTCACGTTCCCGCGTCAAGTCATCTTCTTTG
>JBAIYF010000234.1:0-2290 GCA_037916115.1 Anaerolineales bacterium | reverse complement strand
GTTGCCCATTTTTCGACGAACTCTTTGTTCGTCACATCTTCGATCTCAACCGACACGACATTGATGTTGGAATAAGGCGGAACGACGATGGGGTGATCCTTTTCGTCCAATCCGTGCGTGCGGAGCGAGACGATGGTGCGGATGCCGTGTTTGTAGAGCGCATCCCAACCTTCATCTGTTAGTTTGGTTGGCTGGTCACCCCGCACGATGGCACCCCAACGGGTTTGGCTTCCGTTGGATGCGGTCAGCCCGCCCAAATCACGGACGTTGTTGCAGCCTTGCCAGTTGAGAATGCGGTTTTTGGTCATCGTTTTTTTGTTCAATTACCATGGATAACCATGGTCTATGGTCTATCGTCCACGGTCTGAGAGTTTTCAACTCGTTTTTTCAACGATTGCGCTTCAGTTCGAACGTATTCCTCTGTCATTTTGCCATATAGCTTGCCGATGAGATTTCCAAGCCAGCCATTGAAGGCGAAGGTCAATGTAACTTCAGATTGATTGGCGTTGACTGACTTGACGACATGCTGTGCCACCATGTGCATGCCGGGTGCTTTTGATTCCCATGTGAAGTTGGAAGAGGTGAGTTCCGTCACGGTCCATTCGGCAGGTTGGAGTTTGGGTTGAAAGAGCTTGTAGCGATTGCCAAGTTTCAACTCGGGCGTATTCAGCACTTCGACCTTGGTCACGGTCGGAGTCCACTCGTGCCAACGGGCAACATCAGACAAAACTTTCCAGGTGGCTTCCTGGCTGGCATTGATGGAGAGGGAGGTTGAGAATTTGGTCATTTTAGAATCCTAGAATATTGGCACTATAATGAAATTCGGTGAATAAAGGAGCAAATTTATGAATGCAGATGCCTTTCGTCATTTCTACAACTATCACTTTGCTGAGAACCGTAAGATTTTGGAACATGTCGCTGCGTTGACCTTCGAGCAGTTCACTCAAAAAGCGGATTACTCTCGCGGCTCGATTCGGGAGCAACTTGTCCATCTCATTGATGCAGAAGATGTGTGGATCAGCGAGTTGCGCGGCGCTCAGCCGTTTGAGCCTTTGCCTGAAACGACGGAGGTCGATGACCGTGACGCCATCCGCGCTTTGTGGGATGCGGTGGAGCAGAACACTCGCACGTATCTGTCAAATTTACAAGACGAGCAGTTGTTTTCCAAGCCGATCACCGATCCCGAAGAGGACAAGAACTTGATCGTCTGGCAGGTCTTGCTTCATATTGTTAATCATGCCACCGATCATCGCGCTCAACTTCTACGTGCCTTGCATGATCTGGGCGTGGACACGAAATCTCAGGATTACATTTTTTATGTGTACGAAAATCAATGACCATGGACGATTGACGGTGGACGATGGATGACAGAGAACGTCTATGGTCAATGGTCTGTCGTCCATCGTCACAGGCTCGGAGTCTGCTTATGCCAGTCGGTCACTTGCTGATAGGCGTGCGCGACTTGGAACAGGGTGGACTCGTCCAAGTGCTTGCCGATGAGTTGCATACCAACGGGCATGTTATTTGAGAAACCAGCGGGGAGTGCTAAGGCAGGAACTCCAGCGGGGTTGGTTGAAACGACGTAAATATCCGAGAGGTACATTTCGAGCGGGTCGCTGGTCTTCTCGCCGAGTTTGAAGGCTGTGGTGGGGCAGGTCGGGGCGAGGAGAACGTCTACGGAGGCAAAAGCAGTTTCAAAGTCCCGGCGAAGAAGCGTGCGCACTTTTTGCGCCTTCAAGTAATACGCATCGTAATATCCGGCAGAGAGGGCGTACGCGCCAAGCATAATCCTGCGCTTGACTTCATCCCCAAACCCTTCGTGGCGTGTCTTGAGATAGATGTCAATGACATCCTTCGCGCCATCCGAAACGGAGAGACCGAAGCGCGTGCCGTCCATGCGGGCGAGGTTGGAGCTGGCTTCGGCGAAGAGCAAAAGATAATAAACGGGCAATCCGTATTTGGTGTGGGGGAGCGAGACTTCGTGAATCTCCATGCCGAGTTTTTCGTAGGTGCGAATGGCTTCCTGCAGCGCGGACTCAACGCCCGCTTCCATGCCTGCCACGAAATATTCTTTCGGGATGCCAAGTTTCATGCCCTTGACGGGCTTGTTGATGTTCGCGGTGTAACTGGGAACCGGCGATTGATATGTGGTGCTGTCGTGCGGGTCGTGACCGGCAATGTGTTCGAGGACGGTCGCGCAATCGTAGGCGTCGCGGGTCATGGGACCGATGCAGTCGAAGGAGGAAACGAGCGCGATAAGACCGTAACGAGAAACACGTCCGTAGGTTGG
>JBAIYF010000233.1:0-3284 GCA_037916115.1 Anaerolineales bacterium | reverse complement strand
GCGAAGGCGAGACCGAAGCCCCGCTCGAAGTCCAGCGCGGATTCATCACTATCCGCACGGCGATCGAACAATCACGCGGCGCGATGAAAGCAGGCGTCACCGGCAATTCGATTGACGTTATTTCGCGAGAAGTAATTACCGATTCAGGTTACCCCGAATACATGTATGCGCTTGGTCATCAACTGGGACGTGTGGCTCACGATGGCGGCGCGTTGTTGGGTCCGCTGTGGGAGAAATACGGCGACTCGCCCAATCAAAAACTGGAAAATGGTCAGGTCTACACCATCGAACCGGGCTTAGCGGTTTCTCAAGGCTACATCGGCTTGGAAGAGGATGTGGTGCTGACCGACAAAGGCGCGTTATACATCGGTGACCCGCAAAGAGAGATCGTGTTGATCGGACGATAGACGATAGACCACGGACGATGTATGGCTTTCATGGTCAACCGTCCATCGTCCGTGATCTTTTAACAGGATCAACTTTCAGTGCAGCAAAATGCATGCGGCGCTGAATCAACTCAAGGTCCAAAAGACGAGGCGGATTGTCCTATTTCCCATGTGACCTCCATCACTGGCTTGTCTGACAATCCATCGCTATACTTCATTTGCGAGGTTATCCCATGACAAATGAAGATCCCAGAATTTTGGAATTACGAAAAGTCCGCGCGAAGGCGAAGGAAGGCGGCGGCGAGGAACGAAACGCCAAGCAGCGCGCCAAAGGCAAGATGACGGCGCGCGAACGCGTTGAAGCTCTGCTCGACCCCGGCACATTCAACGAGATCGAACCGTTCATTACTCACCAAGGCGATGAGCTTGGTTTACTCAAAGATAAGTTTTACGGTGACGGTGTCATCACAGGCTATGGACAGATCAACGGGCGGACGGTTTACTTATATTCACAAGACTTCACAATTTACGGCGGTACGCTGAGCGAGATGCAGTCACATAAGATCTGCCGTGTGATGGATCTCGCTGTCCGCAATGGTGTGCCGTTCATTTCACTGATCGACTCAGGCGGCGCGCGCATTCAAGAAGGCGTGCGCTCAATGGGCGGTTACGCTGAGATCTTCCGACGCAACGCACAATACTCCGGCGTGGTGCCGCAAGTGAGCGTGATGCTCGGACCGTGCGCAGGCGGCGCAGCATACTCCCCCGCGCTGACCGATCTGGTCATCATGGTCGAGAAACAGTCCTTCATGTTCCTGACTGGACCAGAAGTAATCAAAGCGGTGACGGGCGAGGTGATCGACGCTGAGTCGCTGGGCGGCTCGGTGGTGCATAACTCCGTCAGCGGTGTGGCGCATTTGAGCGTGAAAGACGAACGAGCGGCGCTGAACATGGCGCGGCACTTCCTCTCGTATTTGCCGTCCAACAATGTGGAGAACCCTCCATACACGCAACCCACAGACGAGCTCTCACGCATGGACGAATCGCTCAACAGCATGATTCCGCTGGCAGCGAATGAACCGTATGTGATGCACCAAGTCATCGAGAAGATCATTGATACGGGAATCTTCCTCGAAATTCAACCCGATTGGGCGCGTAATGCCATTTGCGGTCTTGCGCGCATCGGCGGGCACAGCGTGGGCATTGTGGCGCAGGAACCTGCCATCATGGCGGGCGTGATCGATATCGACGCCGCCGACAAGATGACGCGCTTCGTGCGCATGTGCGACTGCTTCAACATTCCATTGGTCACCTTTGTCGACTCACCCGGCTTCCTGCCCGGCATCGCGCAGGAGCATGGCGGCATCATCCGTCACGGCGCGAAACTGCTTTACGCCTACTCCGAAGCAACTGTGCCAAAAATTTGTATCATCACCCGCAAAGCCTATGGCGGTGCATACGTGGTGATGTCCAGCAAGTATCTGGGAACCGATGTGACCTACGCATGGCCGTCCGCTGAAATTGCAGTGATCGGTGCGGAAGGCGCGGCGAACATTCTGTACAAGAAGCAGATCGAAACCGCCGCCGACCCCGCCGCCGAACGCAAACGTCTCGCCGATGAATACCGCGACAAGTTCAACAATCCCTACTACGCCGCCTCCACAGGCTATGTGGACGACATCATCGAGCCACGCGAAAGCCGCCCGAAGATCATCGCGTCGCTTTCGGCGCTGCGCGATAAATACGCCCCCGCCCCACCACGCAAGCACGGGAACATTCCCGTTTAATGTCATTGCGAAGGCGATAGCCCGAAGCAATCTCTACCTTAATCATGAGATTGCTTCGTCGGGAAGATCACCCTCCTCGCAATGACAGAAAGAATTTTTATGAACGACATCACCCTCTCCCTCCAAATTACCGCGCTCGGTATGGGGCTTGTCTTTGGGGCGATTCTGCTGCTGTGGCTGATGATGGTCCTGCTGACCGCTCTGACTGCTGAAAAAGAATCCACCGAAGAAAACGCCCCCGCCTCATCCTCCGTCGGAGTTGATTCAACACTCCAAACAGATTCCAAGCTGCAGGCGGCTTTGCTTGCGGTCGCCATCGCCATGGCAGAACAAGAAACGTCCTCGGCGCATCCGCTTGAGATGCCACCGACGGCGATTGTCTCGGCATGGCAGTTGGGCATGCGGACACGTCAGCAATCGGAAAAAGGGAATTTTAGAAGGCACTAACCTCACCCCAGCCCTCTCCTAACAAAGGAGAGGGGGAAGTTGAATTATGAAATATATACTCACAGTAAACAACCAAACCTACGAAGTGGAGATCGAGAACATCAACGCACGCCCGGTGGTGGTGACAGTGGACGGGCAGCGGTTTGAGGTCATGCCTGAGAATGGGCACCAGCCCCAAATCCAGATAGAAGCGGGAACGGCATCCGCACCGAAACCTGTACCAGCCGTATCCAGTCTGCCTGTGGCAACATCCGCTGGCGCGAATTCCCTCACCGCCCCCCTGCCGGGAACGGTGGTGGAGTTGTTCGTGAAGCCCGGTGACAACGTGGAGGCAGGGCAGGTGGTGCTGGTGATCGAAGCGATGAAGATGAAGAACAGCATCCGCTCGACGCGCGGCGGACGAATTGCCAAGGTGCTGGTGGCGCAGGGACAAAGCGTAGCCCACAAACAGGCACTGGTGGAGTTTGAGGAATGAACCTCGGCGAACTGATACCAGAGTTATTGAAAGGTCTCTCGAATTTCACATTCGGCAACGGCGTGATGATCTTTGCCGCGTTGGTGCTGATCTACCTCGCCGTGTTCAGGGAGATCGAGCCGGTGCTGTTGCTGCCGATCGGCTTCGGCTGTTTGCTAGCGAATATTCCGCTAGCTGGCATGACCGCCG
>JBAIYF010000232.1:0-4386 GCA_037916115.1 Anaerolineales bacterium | reverse complement strand
GGCTTTATATAGAAACCAGCAAGGGTGAAAAGTAAACTTAAAGCCAGACTTTTTGTATCAAAAGAAAAAAGAAAGGGAATAAATACCGCTGCAATGAAGAAAAACGTCCCAGTAGGAGCCGGGTAGGCGCTGATGCCGCCCAACCCCTGTATCCCCGCAAGGCTGGTCATTACCAAAGCGGAGCATGCCAATGCCAGTACGTGGTTCTTTTTCTCCCGAAATATGACCTGATAGTAGATCATCGAAGAAAGAAGAATGAAGACAAGGTTCACCGCGCGATGAACAGCGGGTGTATTACCAAACCAGACAGCAAAAGGAAATACGATGAGGTTGTACACGAACCCATAGAGGGTGATCCCTATGGGCTGATTTTCAAGCGTGAATGGATTCATCCCCCTTAGGTAGAACCAGGTGTGAACGTTCGCCGCCCCTTCAAGCGTGGTCAACTGGTGGGGGATAAGGACGGTCTTGTACATAAAATAAACCGACCACGATATGGAAAGGACTGCCCCCAGGATCAACAGAAGTTTTGAGAGTTGCCACTTGTTGAGTATCCTTAAGTCGAAATCCAGAATCGATTTGATAAGTTTGTTCATTAAGGTTTCCTTGATTGGTAGATGGGAGAGCCGGTATTTTATCTGGGTTCCCACAGTTGGATCACCCATTTTTGATTGGTGGCATCCATGTAAATAATGAACTGGTCCGTCATTTCGTAATTCTCTCGAACCAAATTAAGATCATAGAAGACATCCATCTCTTTTGTGATGTAGATCAAATCATATTCCTTGTTTGCGATGGCTGTATTAATGGTCTGACTGTAATCCTCCCCAACGCGTAGATATTCTTCGTATGAAGGTCCGATCAGGGAGTTCTTAGGGAATGGTTTCATCGTGTAGAAGTAGATGGTTCTACCCGAATCGATGACCGGGATGCCCAATTCTACAGCTCGAGAAGTGAAGACTGGGGAATTAAGGATCTTTTGGGAGGGGTCAATCGATTTGTATAGCTTTTCCCAGGCAAATGAATTTTGAATTTCCAGCATTTTGGGGTTAAGCGTTACATATTGCCAGACGAACAGATTCGCTGTTATTAGTATTGAAGTGAGGACAGAGAATTGCTTTTTTGTATCGTAATTTGTGAAGAACCAGATCAAAAAAGTTGATACGACCATCTCGTAGGTATAACTTAGGTAGTTTCCAACATGAGATCCGAGGATCAAGATGAAGGCTGCCATGGAGACAATGGGGGCGTACAAAAAGTAATCAAAAGACACCCCGAGCAGCGGCTGATCGAGAGCGGCGATGTTTAGTTTGGTGCCAATAAATTGGGACGGGAATTTGCTTAGGGATTTCCAGAATGCAAATATAGTTAATAATAGTATCGGTGAGAAGTAAATTGTAAGCCACATTAATTGAGTCATAAGGTGTTCAAATGATCTGAATGTGTTTGAAATATTTCCGCCAAATACATTTACTAGGTATAGAGGGAAGAACAATCTGAAGATGGGGAACGTGATGAGAAAAAAAACAAGAAAATAAAGAAAATACAGTAATCCCTTTTTCTTGGAAACGAACAGGAAAATATAAGATAAAGCAATGCCCCACGAGAGAATGTTGTATGCTTTGGTGTGCAATGCCAATAGTGCAAGAAAAGCGCTGATAATGAGGCTTTTGTTGTCGAAAGACCTAAGATATGGAATGTATAAAGTGCATAGAAATAAAAACGTGCCAAGCGTTGTTGGACCGGAACCGATTCCGCCCAGCCCAATGAAGCCGACCATGAAAAATGCTGCTCCAATACCAGCTAATGCAATGCTCCCACGCCGTTGCAGTATCAATCCAAAACCAAGTGCAGTTGAGAGGAGAATAAAAATGAAAGATACCCATCGGTGTATGTGCAATGTGTTTCCAAATGCAAATGCGAATGGCAGCATGACAAAATTGTGAAGGATGCCATATGTGTTGTAGGCAAGCGGGTTGTTTTCAAATACGTACGGGTTTTTTCCACTTAACAACAGCCCGGTCAAAACTTGAGGGGCTCCTTCGCGGAGTCCAATTTCATATGGGGTGGTGATGATACTCCTTGCAAAATAAATTGAGTAAAGGATCGATATAAAGGCACCCAAAAGAGCCAAAAGGAAGGGGAGGGTTATGTTGTGGCTTTTCATTTTTATAAAAGAGGAAAGTTTTTCTATTTTCATATGTTTAATGTGTGTCTTTCCAAAAGAAATTTTAGTGCTATACAATATCATATTTTCTTGTGGAGAGCCACCCTGTATGCAGTTTATAATACAGCGAAAGGAACCCCATTCATGCTGACACCCATTGATTATGTCATTGCAGCGCTTGCGGCACTTGCGGCGGGGGCCATCAATGCCCTCGCTGGCGGCGGGACGCTCATTACCTTCCCTGTGCTCACTTTTCTTGGCATCCCTGCCGTCTCGGCCAACATCACCAACACAGTGGCGCTTTGCCCCGGCTATTTCGGCGGTACGCTGGCGCAGAAGAACGACTTGAAGGGTCAGACCAAACGTTTGTGGCTGCTCATGCCTGCCAGCATTTTGGGTGGCATTCTTGGTGGATTCTTGCTTTTGCAAACGGGTGAGAAATTGTTCAAAGACCTTGTGCCGTATTTGATCTTGATGGCTTGTATTTTACTTGCCATTCAAGACCCGGTCCGCGCCTGGTTGATCAAGCGGATGGGGGAGCATCAAGGGGCGAACCTTGAAAAGTTGACCTGGCTGCCGGTCGGTCTCGCCTCGATCTATGGCGGATACTTTGGCGCGGGCTTGAGCGTCATCGTCCTCTCGGCTCTCGGCTTGACCTTGGAAGATTCGCTGACCCGTTTGAACGCGCTCAAGCAAGCGGTCGGATTCGCAGTCAACGTGGCGGCGGCGGTGTTCTTCCTATTCTCGGGGCAGGTGATCTGGTCGGTGGCGCTGGTGATGGCGGTGGGGGCGCTCATCGGCGGCAACCTGGGCGGACGGTTGGCGGGCAAGATCAAACCGTCCACATTGCGGTGGACGGTGGTGACGATCGGTGTGATCGTGGCGATCATTTATTTTGTGAGATAAGAGCGGACGATGGACTATTGACGATGGACCATGTGCCGTGCCATCGTCCGTCGTCTGTTGTCCATCGTCAATTTGAAGCAATGCCGGGCAGCACCAGCGGGGAGTCTGCAAACGGATGTTCCACCACCTGCACCGGCAGGCAATAGGCCTTGGATATATTTTCGGGGGTCAGCACTTCACGCGGCGTGCCAATGGCGTTCAGCCTTCCACCCACTAACAAAGCAACGCGGTCTGTGTAGCGGGCGGCGAGATTGAGGTCGTGCAGGGCGATCAGCACAGCGAGATTTTCTTTGTGCGCCAACTCGCGGATCAACTCCAACAGGCTGACTTGATACTGCAGATCCAAATGTGCGGTCGGTTCGTCGAGTAAGAGGATCGGCGTGGACTGGCATAAAGCGCGGGCGAGTAAGATGCGTTGCGCTTCGCCGCCGGAGAGTTCGCCCACGCGGCGCTCTGCAAAGCCCAAGGCGTTGACCCGGCTCAGGGCTTGGCGAGCCAATTCCTCGTCATGCGCAGAGGCGTTGCCGAGAAAGCCAAGGTAGGGCGTGCGCCCCATCAAGACCGTCTCCCATACTGTGAAGGCGGGCGGGAGTGAAATCGCCTGCGGCACCACAGCAATGTATTTTGCGCGCTGCATCGGGTCGAGGGAGTGAAAGTCATCGCCATTGGTGCGGACGGAACCCGTGCATGGAACCACCCCACTCGCGGCGCGGATGATTGTGGACTTTCCCGCGCCATTCGGACCGATGAGCGCAAGCACTTCGCCGTTTTGAACGTCGAAGGAAACATCGTGCAGAACTTGATGTCCGTGATAGGCGGCGGAGAGATTTTGGATTTTTAACATGTTGTTGTCCTGCTCGGTTGGGTGCTTAGCCCCCAACTGAGCGGAAGATGAGATACCAATACAACGCGGTTTCTCTGGCGTTCGGGTTGATGGCTTTGTATACATTGCGGTCGAATCCGCTGAGGACGAACCCGCACGAAGCGTAGAGTGTGCAGGCGGGTACATTGTCATCCTGTGTTTCAAGCATCACACCGGGGTGACCGGTTTCACGCGCCCATTGAATGCCGCGCTCAAGCAATTTGCGCCCAAGCCCCATCCCGCGAAACTCGGGGTGGACGGCGAGGTCTTCGATGTAGCCGAACTGATTCCACCACGTCAGCACGCGAATGCGACCCGCGAGTTTTCCATCAACCTCGGCGAAGAAAACGGTGGGAGGCTGACCGGAGAATCCGTAATCGGTCTCTTCGAGTTGAACTTCGCGTTCGTAAGGCGGCTCAACCGGGACGATGGAGTAGGTGAGCTTTTCATT
>JBAIYF010000231.1:0-1591 GCA_037916115.1 Anaerolineales bacterium | reverse complement strand
TCAATGGATGCGGCGCAGGGTTGGACAATACAGCCTTGCGCACCGAGAGGCGGAAACCATCCGCCGCCGCCATGGTGACCTTATCCTTCTCGACATTCATCAACACGCCCATCAACACGGGGCGGGCTTCATCGGTCGAAGCGGCAAAAACCACCTGCTGGATCATTTCCTTGAAATCCGCCACATTCAACTGCACCGCGTTCTGCATTTCGGGCGTGGGCATCGGCGGAAATTCCTGCGCATCGATGCACTTGATATCGTTGTTCGACGAGCCGCCCTTCACATGCAGGGTCTGGGTCTTTACATCCAGGCTCAACTGCACCTGATCGCCCGGCAGCGTATTCACCAGGTCTGAGAACGTGCGCGAGGGTACAGTCGTTGAACCGTTCTCATCAATACGTGCGGGAATCCAACAGGTAATGCCCAATTCCAGATTGGTGGCAGAAAGGCGCAAACGCCCCTCGTCGGTTGCGATCAAAATATTCGAAAGAACAGGCAGGGTACTGCGCGATGACACAGCACGCGCAACAATGCCAAGACCACGGGCAAGATTCTCTTGAAGGACGGTTACTTTCATGGTACGCCTCGCTTAATGAATAATCAGAATTTTCAAAAGTATATCATCCAATCCCGAAGGGATGGAAGGATTATAGATAACCACCACGAATTAAAACAAATCCCGAAGGGATGATGCAGCTATATCATCCCTTCGGGATTACGATCACCTTTCACGCACACCTATAATCATTTGCCCCCCTCAGGGTCATCGCTAGAAGCCCGTCACCAGCGAAATCCCGAACATCAGCAGCCCGAACAACAACTGGCACGCAAACAACACCGCAAGCACATATGCCACATACGTCCACACCGAAGCCGTACGGTTGGAAGATTGCGGGCGGATCTCCTGCCCCTCCGCCAGAGACTTCACCGATTCGGCCGCCTGCCCGGGGTCTCCCATCCAGAAAACGCCCGCCGCTTCATCACTGACGATGAGCTTGTTCCCGTCAAAGGACCTTATCCACGCCTCGAGCGGTTTCGGCGTATTGACCGCCAACGAGCCAGACATCACCACAGCGTCCGCTTTGGTATCAGCCGGAATGGCTTCATTGGCGTTCAACATGGTTACCGGCACATCGGGCGCATACTTTGCAAAAGCAGATTTCACCTTTTCGCCAAATGTTCCATTGTGATCCAGCACCAGCACCCGGAAGTTGGATTGTTTCCCGGCGAGAACATCCGCACGGGCAGCGCCATCTGCACGCAATGCAGACAGGTGATAAACCAACACCACAATGAATACCACCAGCGCGGTTAATTCATTGAGCGCCTCTGCCAGCGAAAAGGAACTACTGCCCCCCAGGGCAAAGTTGATCAACTCAAAGACCAATACCCCGGCTGCAACCATGCTGCCAATGACCGAAGCAAACAGAACAAGGTACAGGAACGCCTTGCGAATGACGGAACGCCGCGCATGATCACCCATGTCTGTATCTGCCAATGCCTGGGTCTGCATCCGCCGCCATGCCGTCAGCCAGACCGGAAGCCCGACAACCAGGGTTGCCAGTGCGCCAGATAATGGCTCGGCGAATCC
>JBAIYF010000230.1:0-2349 GCA_037916115.1 Anaerolineales bacterium | reverse complement strand
GCAGACCAAAGCCTGAAATAACGGATTCGTCGTAGTCAGACAGCACGACCGACAATTCCATTGCTTCCATGCCCATATCGACATCGACCGGAACATCCATGCCGCCTGCGCGATGCTCTTCGGTGGCAATGGATAAAGTTGGGAGTGTCACTTCGTCGGCGCGGCCTGCAAAGCCAAAGCCGTCGATCATGACTTGGAAATTTCTTAAGTGACGGGGAAGCATAGTGACCTCTCATGGTTAGGCAAAAGTGCGTTTTATAAATTATAGCACTCAATGTGCTATTATAGGCAAGCGTGGATAGTACGGCCATACGAAAAGGATTTACCCGATAGTCCCTGCCACGCGCATTCCTTACCTTCGGGCTTTTATCGGGTGCGCTATGTTTATTTCCCCTATACCAGATGAACTACCACACAGCTTCTATGTTTACGAGCATAGGAAAGCTACCACCGGCGAGGTTTTTTATGTAGGTAAAGGCAAAGGTAACAGGGCATGGTTTATCAGCAACAGGTCACAACATTGGAAGAATATAGCCAAAAAGCACGGGGTTCTTGTAGAGATAATCCGTTTTGGTCTGCATGAATGGTATGCACATGAACTGGAGCGTGATCTGATTGCGCTACATGGGCGCCTTGATGATGGAATGGGCAAGCTCATTAACAAAACCGATGGCGGCGACGGCCATTCTGGACGTATAACATCTGAAGAAACAAGGGCCAAGTTTCGAAAGATTTGGCTTGGAAAAACCCGTCCGCGCGATCTTATCTTGAAAATGGTTGCAGCTTCAGTCGCCAAAAGTAAAGGGAAGAAAAAAGGGCCTATGCCTGAGGAAACCCGCATCAAGATTCGGGCAGCAAAAATAGGCGTGCACGCGACCGAATCTACAAAAGCGAAAATGTCTGCATCCCAGACCGGGAAAAAGCGAGGGCCGTTCTCCGATTCCCACCGAGCAAAAATATCAGCATTTCAAACAGGTCGGCCAAGAACAAAAGAAACAAAACAAAAGATTTCAGCATATCAGCGGTCAACTAACGGGAAGCCTGTCATTTGCATTACTACGGGAAAGATATTCGAATGCATGAGAGATGCGATCTCATGGCTCAATGAGATTGAGGCATCAAGGAACCCTAAACACTCCCACATCAGGGAGTGCTGTTTGGGCAAAAGAAAAAGTATTTACGGTTATAGGTGGGCTTGGGTAAATAAAAACCCCGCCTAAGCGGGGCTTTTATTCATTTCACTGTATCTTCAGAAAATCTCTTCAATGTAATCGTTCACTAATTTGCTTCGGAAAGTCAAATGCTCACACGGGAAAGGCGGCGTAAACTCAAAATCCATGAAGAGTTTACCGTCTGCTACAGAAGAAGGCGTGTTAAGTCCTGGCGAAGGGTAGCATTTCCCACCGAGGATTGCGCCCTGCGCTTTCAATCTAGACAGATAATCATTTACTCCTTCGGCAATGTCCTCAACCAGGGTTCTCGTGATACCCCGGTCAACTGCCCACATGAAGTTCCTCAAGATTGAATCGTTTATCATATCTGCTGTCCGAACAACTGACAAAAACGCGAACTTGGGATCGTCTGAGCAGGTTCTGTTACCCCAGAGTCTGTAGCCATCATCACGAATAATTGTCGCTACTTCTTGCTCATTCAGTAAGTTAGCGCGGCTACTTTTGTCGCCTAGCGTAAAGTCAATCTGACGGCTGGTGCCGATAATGCCGTTAATCGTCTGGTTAGAAGGTGACCACCAAAAGCCGCGATCATTGTCGCTCTTGGCGATCAAGCCAGCGACACGAGCAGACGCCGGATCATCAACCAACTCTCCAAGCGAGTTGCGAATTTTGACGGCGGGGTCAACCACGTACACACGCTTGCTACCCCAATCGCGGCGGTATTGAATCGCATCAGCATCGGTCGTATCAGGGCCGTCTGCGATAATGACAGCGCGCAAGCGCTCTGCGATGCCGAGCAGTTCAGCCACCACAGGGTTAGCCAGACCACTTGGGCGGTCGCTTGTAAAGCCTGGTGCGATCAGAATACGAGGGCAGAAGCCGTTAGACGATTCACTACCCAGGAATGCATGCACTCCCTCGTATGCTCCGGTGCCAACATTCACGCCGCCGATGACGTTCGTCGTCGTAGCTGCCTCATCGACGCCAACAGCAACACGCACAACCACCACCACGGCGCCGGTCTGGTCAAAGATTGCATCCATCGCTTTGGGCAGGGTTCCTTCAGTGCCTAAGCGCGCGGCCAGAGCTTGGTCGCCAGGAACCAGCACAGGGGTATTCAACGGGAATGCCTCGTCGATACCGTCTGATAGCTGGGTGCGGCGCAGTTCAGTCACAA
>JBAIYF010000229.1:0-5084 GCA_037916115.1 Anaerolineales bacterium | reverse complement strand
GCGATCAGCGGTACGCCCAGCCAGGAGCGGATGTGATCGTTCGGCGGTTGTTTGAATGCCTTGTAGATCTGCCAGGGTTCGGGGATGGTGAGAGGTTTGCCGCTGCGGATCACTTCACTGTTGGGGTTGTCACCGGGGATGGTGAAGCGCATGCCGAGTACCTGAGTCATATCTTCCCAGCCGCGTCCGCCGATGACGACGAGTTCATTGCCTTCCAATAATTGTACTGAGGCGCTGTCGTATGGCACAACTTGACTTAATTGTTCAAGAATGTGAACGACCGCCTGCTCCATTTCCAGCTTTTCTGTGATCGCCATACCTGCCTTGCGCAGGGTTTCAGAGGTGTCTGCACGGCGTCTTGCTTCTTCCACCGCCTGGAATTTTTCAAGTGCCAGAGCCACCAAGGCCGCCGCCTGTTCACTGATCTGGATCTCTTCCCGGTCGAAACGATGTCGTTCTTCAAATGAGATAAGCAACGCGCCCAACTTCCCTTTTTTTGTGATCAGCGGGAGAGCCAGCAGGGATTTTGTGGGGTATCGTTCTGTGATTTTTGGGGAGGCATAGGGAGTGTCAAGCACATCTTCCACGACCAGGGTATGTTCGAGCTCAAGAGCAGAGCGGGTGAATGTCTTTTCCCCTGGGGGCAACACAGTTTTAGGGTAGGTTTCTTTTTGCTGCCCATAAGCTGCCAAAGGTATGGTACGTGAATTTGCTTCGTCCCATAATGTTAGAAAACATCCATTTGCACCAATAAGCTCTGCAAGGTGTTCTGCTACGGTTTCCGCCATTTCCTGCAAGCTGTCTGCTTGAAGCGATACAGTCACAATAATTTGGAGCAGGCTCATGGCGAGCTGTCTTTTAATGAGTTTTTGGGATGTTTGCGAATGTGTTTCGGCTGCGCCGAAAATACTTGCCGCAGTTCGGAAGGCATCCAGCTCTAGCGTGCTCCAATTCCGCTCGTAGCGGGTTTCATCGAACACGAGAAATCCCCACCATTTTCTATTCACAAAGATGGGAATGGCAGCGATCGAGAGACTGCTCATTTGTTGGATGAAGTCCGCTTCTTCTTTCGGGAAGTCTTTCACCGATCCATGAACGATTTCCTCGTTCTTGAACGTGTTCACCCACCTGGCAAACCCCATCTGCATCATGGATACATTCTTGGTTCGCGGATTTTGGCTTTGACTTGTAATTTCCGGGGCGCACCATTCATAGGTCATGCTCGAGAGTATGACCTTGTTTTCACTCTCTGTGTTTACAACCACATAGACACGGCTGACGTCTGCTGCCATGCCCAGGTCTTTGAGCACGGGTTGAATGTTTTGTTCCCAATCTGCTGCCTTGAGGAAACGCTCCGAAGCGCGGCTGATGGCAGACATGATCGCGCTATGACGGCTGAGTTCCAGTTCCTTCTCCTTGCGCAACGTGACATCGTGCATGGTGATGACAATGTTTTGCGAGCCGGGACGTGATGAGGTGACTGGTGAAACCGTGATCTCGAATGTCCTTTTGACGTTCTCAAGGGTGATCTGTATCTCAGACGGATACGCATCGTTCTGTGTGTGGGATGAAACCATATCCTTGAAGGGCACGGCGATCTGGTCAAAGGGCTGTCCAATGACTTCATCCTCTGTCTTGTTGATGAACTTTTCCGTGACCGGGTTGATATACAAGATACGTCTGTTTTCGTTCAATACGATCACACCGTCCTGCATGTTTTTTAGGACGGTTATATATTCAAGTGAAAGTATTTCAGAAAGACGGTATTGCAGGGTTGCCCATGCCAACCCGATGGCTGTAGGCAGGAAGAAGAGAGGGGTGAAATCAAGCCCCTGCAGCAGAGGGTTTCCCAAATAAAAGGCGGCGGCAGATACGATCGAAATAATGATGCCCAGGATCACAAAACTGATGTGAACGCGAAGAGATCCTGGTCTTTGCAGGAAATCCATGGTCAGGATGATCCCCGCTGTGATAAGAACAATAAATGAAAGCCAGATCTGAATTTGAGACCCAATTTCGAACTTGATGCTTAGGAGCGTGAGTCTACCTAAGGCGGTTGTGGTCTCTCCACTCCACATCAGGTGATGAAGCGGGTTTGTCCAAATGAGTAGCAGGAAAACTCCGGAGATCATCCATATTACAGCCCGGACGCGCGCTGAAAGCAGGTGAGAGCGACCTGTATAATCCAGTGAGAAAAAGAAAACAAGAACAGGGACGGAGAGAATGCCAATGTATTCGACATTAAGGATCAGAAGTTTTTGCTCAAGCGACGGGAAAAAGATCTCAAGTGCATAGGTGAACGACCACAGAGACATGGCAAGCATGACCCAGGCGAACGAAACCACCCCTGCAGCAGGACGTCTTCTCCAGGCATAAAGCCCCAGCAATGTGTAGAAGATGGCAGACAGGTGAAAGACAAAGGGGATCAGAATTTCAGGATAAGCCATATGTCTTGTGTCTTATTTTAATACTGCAGGTGTCGACTCATTCGTAACAGGAATATGCTAGTTTAGACAAAATGCGCCGGTTCCCCGGCGCATTTTGTTTTAGATGACCACTGTTTGCGGCGCTGCTATATATTGCCACCAGTTATTGTGGATGCCGTTCTTCCTCCCGGCTGTGCGCGGGAAGTGGTTGAACCACCATTTATGGTGGGCGCGGATCTCGCCTCCGCCCCACTCGGTTGCATCCACCGTGCGGATATCGCCTTTTAAGTTGGGGAAGTTGAGCAGCCAGTCATGGCATTCGCTTGGCACAGGGGTCATGTTGCCCCATTCATAATCCACCTGGCTGTTGGGCGCAAAGTGGATGTTGCCGCAGGCGGCTTTGCCGGGCGCGGTCTTGTCGTAGCGGATGAAGCGCTTCCACAGGTTGGCGTCGCCGCTCAATTTGCTGAAGGTCTTTTCCATGATGGATTCGGCGCGGTGACCGTAGGCTTCAAGCATTTCGCCAACGCCGCGCTCGTAGGAAAATCCCATGATCACGAAGCGGCGCTTACTGGCTGTAGTGTTGACCAGCGGCGCGGCATTGCACCAAAAGGCGCCGGGTCCCGCCATGACCGATTCAAAGAACCCGGCATGCGGAAAGCCAAAGATCCACACTTCGTCGATCTCATTACGTGCCACCTTTTGCAGAATATTGTATTGTGTGAGGATCGTCTGGTAATTAACTTCCTGCGGCATGTGCGGCGTGGAAACTCGGTTCCACACATCGAGGTAGGTCTGGGGTGTGTAGCGGAAGCCGTCTGTCTTGGCAGGGAACTCGTTCACATCGATGCGTTGGGCGATCTCGTAACGCACCATGCCCTTGCTGACCTCGGTCAGGTCTGCCATGAAACCCACCAACAGGTCGGAGGTGTCTTTCCAATTCATGCGTTTTGAGAGGGTTGTGCCCGCATCATCCATGACCGGGTTGTAGTTAATGACCAATACCCGGCTGCGTGTGATCTGTGCAGGTTCGGTGGTACTGTCTTTAGGGTAAGGCGCGGGGCGGAAAAGACTGGCGAGGGTTTCCAAAATACCGGGCATGGGGCATCTCCTTTTGGATCAGGGCATGTTGAGCGCGAAATAGACCTGTCCGTTCACTGCTATATATAACACATGGTCCGGGCTGACAGCCACGGCGCCGACTGGTGATACCGGCACTGGATTGCTGCTGGTGAGGGGCTTAAACTGGTTCTGCAATTCAAAACTGCGCGGCGAGAAGCGCATCACACTTTGGTTTTCCGCATCCAGCAAAAGGATGGATGGGTCAGGCGGCGCAGCAAACAGGATCTGGGTAAAGTGAGCCGTGCCGAACAGGTCCATGCCTTCGTATGCCGGGTAGGGGTTGCTCTTGTTAACCGGGTCTTTGCATTCTGAGGCGTTCGTATTGATACGGCTGTAGATACAATTGGAAATGCGCCCGTCTGCGTGCAGAAGGTACATTTCATCGCCTGCGATGACGAAGTCGATCACATCTTGTGTGGGGGTTTGCTGCCCGAAGAAAAAGTAAGGGCGGTCGACAAATGCGGTTTCCTTGCCGGTATAAACCCATACAGCGCGCGATTGTGCATCCAATACGTAAAGGTTGCCAGCATCCAGCGCAAAGCTGGTGATGCGGTTCCAGTTCGTGTCAGGCGGAGCGAGCAGCCCAACCTGCGGCGGACCGCCAGGCTTGCAGTAAAGCAGATTTCCCACTGCATCGATTCCAAGCACGGTGGCGCCGTAAATGTTGGTGATGGGCAGGGTTAAAATATCCACTAATGGTCCCGCAGAGTTGTTACTGCCCGGTCTGCAATCGAATGTCGTATCCAGTTCGAAGCCGCCGCTGCCAGATGGGATGGCGCGTAAAACTTCGCCATTGGCTGCGTTGAGCAGGTACAGGTCGTTCTCTCTTGCCGCCATGCGACTGACCTCTATACCGAGTCTTGTACTGAACGCAGGGTTAAATTGCAGACGGTAGATTCCGAGCAGTTGGTCGCGGCTTGCCTCCGCCTCTCTTCTCAGGTTGATCGTATCGCTGGTCTGACGGTGTGACTCAGCCTGATCGAGATTGGTGAGCACATTTTCCCAGGCAATGCGCTGTTCAACGGGGTTTGTCAACGCAAGCGCCTGCTGTTTCATTTGCAAAGCCTGGTTGTAATAAATATCATATTGCTCGTTGCGTCCGTACCGTAAATACACGACCACGGAGATCGTGACGACAATGAGCGGGATCAATACTGCCAGAAATCCCATAAATGCTGAAGAGGAAACAGGTGGAATATCGGGGTTTTCTGCGGGGAGCAGGCGCGGCAGGAATCGTCGCAACCGTTCGCTGAAAGACGTGCTCCCGGTGCGGAATCCGTGCATGAGGTTCACAATGGTTTTCGCTGCCTGTTTTGCCTGCGGTGACGGTTCTTTGGGTGCGGCGGGAATCTCCACTTGGAGTGGCGGGGTTTGGGTGGGAGGCTGTGTTCCGGTTTCGACCAGCACCATTTCTGCTTCCGCTTCCTCTTGTGCAGTTTCATCTGTCGCTTCAGGAGTTTTTTCGATGGGCGTGCTCTCTGTGGCGGCAGTTACAGGGGAAATGGACTGCTGAGGTTTGGCTCTGGGAATGGATGC
>JBAIYF010000228.1:0-1758 GCA_037916115.1 Anaerolineales bacterium | reverse complement strand
TGATACACCACCTTGAGTTTCTCAGGCAGCGCGCCGAACTGATTCTTCATAATGCAGGATAGTCCCTGCATCGAATGGGTCTTGAGCTTGCCAAACGAAATCAAATAGTCGGCTTCCATAAAGGTTTTGGACATTTCGAACTCTTTCAAGAAAAGTCCATCCAGTTGAAACTTAACCTGCTCATCGCTGGTGAGATTCAAGTAACGGGTCTTCGGCAGCCCGGCAAGGGTGATGTCCCAGCCAAGTCCGTAATAGGCGCGGTCGGCACTGAGTGCGGTCGCATCTGACTCAACGATGACGATCTCTTTAATACTGCGCCGTTCCAACAACCACTCAGCAAGATAGCGCACAAGGCGCGGATCCACCGTGGCTCCAGTTTCGCAATCCAGCAGCAGACACAAGTTCACTTTGATGACCACCCGCGCATCCGTTGGGAGCCGGATTTTGTCCTCCAGCATGTTCAGCAGGGCATACATCGCGGTACGCACTTGCGCATCATCATCAATATTTTCGACCCGGATAATTCCCACTTGCGCCATTGGATGTGACATGTTTCTCCTTTGTCATTCAATGCGATCAGGAGCAGCCACATGCGTGACAAGCTGCGCCATCAAAAAACCCATCTGTTCCCAACTACGTCCCTGTGCATAGTGGATCGCCGCCTCACGAAACGACAGGAAACGGGCAGGCACACCCCATACCGTTTGCACAGCCCGGGCAAATGCCCCCGGCTCAAATGGGATGTGGATACCGGCTTGTGACTCATCCACCATCCTCTCCGCCTCTCCCCCGCCCGAGCAGATGACCGGCAGCCCAGCCGCCATGTACTCGACGAGTTTGAGCGGTGAGGCATACCACCGGAATGGATCCTGCCGTGAAGTGGCTATGCCTATATCGGCTTGAGAGAGAAGCGCAGGCAATTCCGGGTATGGCACAAATCCTGCAAAGCGGACATGATCTTGAACACCCAGAGAATTTGCCAATGTGCGTAATTCCTGTTCCGCCTGCCCGCGACCGGCGATGATCAAGCGGGCATCTGGAAATTGTTGCAGCAGCAACGGCATGGAGCGGATCGGCAGGTCAATTCCCCAGCGCATGTCGAGGCTGCCCGTGTAGATCAACGTCAGCGGACGTTCCTTGCGCAGAAGGTTTGCCTTGTAAAATTTTGCAAAGTCCACGCCGTTAGGGACGACGGCTGCCAGTCTTGCTCCCTGTTTTTCGCGCAACTCCGCCAACGGGCGGCTCACCGAAGCGACCGCATCGGCTGCATCACACAACATCTGCTCGCGCTTCGAAAGCTGCTTCGCCCAATGCGGATGCACCGCCGGGTAATAATCAATGTCGTAGTAGATCACGTGCTTTACACACCCGGTTTTTTTGAGCAGACGGGCAAAGGCTGCACTTTCGGGTCCATCGACAATTCCCACTTCATATTTGCGTTTCAGATACGGACGCAAAATTGCATACATCCACAAGTCCTGGAGCAGCAGGTCTGTTACGCCGGGCAAACGTAAGCGACGTGCGGAAATGGTGTGGATATTGCCTTCATCAGAAACCCATACGGGATGGAGCAGAACCTTCTGCATCCCGCTTTTGAGGCGTTTCCATGCCGGGGCGGGCGGTCCATCATAGAAGCGGGCATACCCGACCAAATCCAAATGTTTGAGGTGATTCGCAAGATGGTAGGG
The DNA here is from genome assembly GCA_037916115.1 of Anaerolineales bacterium. Lineage (GTDB taxonomy): Bacteria > Chloroflexota > Anaerolineae > Anaerolineales > Villigracilaceae > Villigracilis. The sequence continues at coordinate 70 of JBAIYF010000228.1, read as the reverse complement.
CAAATGCTGCGAGGGTTGATTGAGTGGATTGTAAAGATCGCTGCCTGCAATGAACAGCACATCTCCCGCA
>JBAIYF010000227.1:0-13339 GCA_037916115.1 Anaerolineales bacterium | reverse complement strand
TGTCTCTGCGACCGGGTTCGTGCATGAATTAATGTGGCGTGCCACAAAGGTTGGGCGCGCCCAATTCAACAACCTGGAAGCGCTCATCATGGCAGCCATTTTTTACTGGGTGCTTACACTCATCCTCACTTATTTCCAGGGCAAATTGGAAGCCCGCCTTGCCAAGGGAGACCGCTAATATGTCCCTGCCTATCGTAAAAGTCTCTGATCTCGACAAATATTTCGGACGTTTACACGTCTTAAAGAACATCAATCTTGAAGTCCCTGAACGCCAGGTGGTATGCCTCATTGGGCGTAGTGGTTCTGGTAAAAGTACGTTACTGCGCTGTATCAACTTTTTGGAAGACCCCTCACACGGCGCAATTGAAGTGGATGGCGTACGCGTCCCCGCCGAGGCAAAGGGCAAGGAACGCCGTGAGCTCATTCATGATCTGCGGCTTAAGACCGGCATGGTTTTTCAAGAGTTCAATCTCTTTCCACACATGACCGTTCTCGAAAACGTCATTGAGGGACCGGTGACAGTCAAGGGCATGGACAGAAAAATAGCCATTGAACTTGCCGAGCAAAACCTCGACAGTGTTGGTATGCTTTTCAAGAAGGATGAATATCCGCTGCGCCTCTCCGGTGGACAAAAACAACGTGTGGCCATCGCCCGCGCACTCACCATGGAGCCGCGCGTCATGCTCTTCGATGAGCCCACATCCGCGCTTGACCCGGAACTGATCGGCGAAGTATTGAATGTGATGAAGAAAGTCGCCAACGAAGGCATGACCATGCTTGTCGTCACCCACGAAATGGGCTTTGCCCGCGAAGTGGCAGACCGCGTGATCGTCATGTCTGAAGGGCAACTGATCGAAGATGCCGCACCTGAAGATCTTTTCAACAACCCAAAAGACGAACGCACGAAGGCGCTGATCGACCGGTATCGTTCCGGCGAACTTTAATCCAAACACAAGAGGTTCCCCATGTCAAACGCCGAATTCAAATTCACCAGCGAGCAAACCCAGAACGCAACCGTGATTCATGTGCGCGGATGGCTCGACGCCCAAACCGAAAGCGCACTGTTCAACGCCGCGCAGGACGCACACACGAATGGCACACAACACCTGGTCATCGACCTGGCAGATGTGGAAATGCTCACAAGCGCCGGTATTCGATCACTGCAAAAAATATTCAAACTTTTCCATGCTGAAGCAGACCAGGTAAAGTCCACTCGCTTCAAATTATGCAACGCGCAAGCGCAGGTTTACCAAGTACTGGCCATGACCGGCTTTTTGCAGAACGTACCCATGTACGAAACCCTTCCTTCAGCCCTAAAGTCATTTGAATAGTATGACCATTGCCATCACCCGCAAGGTTAGCCAGCGCTTCAATGAATGTGAGATCACTCATATTGACCGCACACCGATCGATGTAAATATCGCCCGTCAACAACACGAAGTCTATGTCCATCTTTTGGAAGAACTGGGCTGTCAAGTGATCGAACTGCCTGAAGAGCCAGACCTGCCCGACTCTGTCTTTGTAGAAGATACGGCATTTATTTTGCCTGAGGCTGCCATTATTACCCGCCCCGGAGCAGACTCACGTAAGCCGGAGATCGAAAGCATTATCCCCGCTCTTTCGCAATTACTTCCGCTTATCCATGTTGCCGAGCCCGCCACAGTGGATGGCGGCGATGTGTTGGTGCTTGGCAAAAAAATCTACATTGGCATGTCCACACGAAGCAACATGGCATCGGTTACTCAACTTGCAGAACTGCTCGACCAGGACGGGTACACCGTCCATGGCGTGGAAATGACCGACTGCCTGCACCTGAAAACCGCCGTAACCAAGGTGGATGACAAGACCTTGCTCATCAACCCAAATTGGGTGGATCCATCCAATTTCCCCGGCTTTAACTTGATAGCAGTCGACGCCTCGGAACCCTTCGCCGCCAACTGCCTGCCCATTCACGGAAAAATCATCTACCCGACAACCTTCCCAAAGACCCGCAAACTTCTTGAAGACAGCGGCTATTCCATTGCCCCTGTAGACTTAAGCGAACTGGCAAAAGCTGAAGGCGCTGTCACCTGTTGCAGCCTTATTGTGCATTGATGAGTTCCGATATTATGGCAAAACAATCGGCTGAACATCCCCGCCAATCACTTCTCCGATGGTCATCACTCTAAGTCCATGTTTTTGCTGTTCCCCCAGCCACTCTGACAGCTCAACAAATTGATCATAACGAAAAGAAAATTTATCGCAATAATCACAGATGCGATGAAAGGTTAGAATTGCCCAGGCATCTTCTTTGGCAGCCTCTTGAATATACCGCTTGAGCTTGGAAACATCTGTATCCCCGACTACATATGGCATAGCCCTCAATTCATAAGGATTCTCCCATGGGATCTCTTGTGGACCACCTGTAACAATACGGGCATTGTTATATCCGCAGTCTCTAACAACCGCCATGGCTTCTTCATCGTAGTAACCATATGGATAAGCAAATGACACGACATCGAAACCAAATTCCATCAAGTTGGCACGATCCTGGCAAACTTGTTTTCGTAAATCCATTCCACGCACATCAGCCAGACTGACATGGTTTAGAGTATGTCCTCCAATTTCATTTCCATCATCATATAAGCCCTGCAATTCATCCCGGCTCATATAACCAGCCGACCCTGTAAAACCGCTGACAACATAAAAAGTTGCATGCAAGTTATTCTCTGCCAATATTTGTCGCACCAAATAATTATCAGCATTCCCGTCATCAAATGTAAGACTGACTATTACATCTTCCATCGACTTTTTAGAATCAGAAGAAGCCTCTGACTGAGGCTTCTTCTGAAAGGAACAACCCGCAATTATGCTTATAAAAAGAAGCAGAACGAGAGTTTTATTCTTGAAGTTTTTCACCATGAAAGACTTCCTTTCTCTATATCCCCTCATGAAAAAATTTGTGCGCTGGAGAGGACTTGAACCTCCACGGCTTGCGCCACACGCCCCTCAAACGTGCCTGTCTGCCAGTTCCAGCACCAGCGCGCAGGTCAGTATTATAATCGGCTTGCTTTTTCTGTCAAGCATTTCTTTCATAGGAGATTGATATGGCTCGAATCGTAGTTGATGCAATGGGAAGTGATGAAAACCCGGTTCCAGACGTTGTAGGCGCCGTTCAGGCGGCGCGAGAATATGGTGTGGAGGTCATTCTGGTTGGTGACGAAAACAAAATTCAACCCGTCCTCTCGAAACAAAATACACAGGGGTTGAACATCCGCGTTGTCCATGCGCCAGAAATGCTGACCATGGAAGACAAGGGAGAAGCACTCGTTCTGAAAGCCCGCGCAAAAGATTCAAAGAACTCGATGGCAGTCGGCATGGATCTTGTCAAGAACGGCGAGGCAGATGCCTTTGTGACGGCTGGTAACACCGGCGCAGGCATGGTCACAGCCTTATTCCGCCTCGGACGCATCCGTGGCGTGGATCGCCCAGCATTGGCTCCCATTTTCCCGACAGCGACTGGTTCTTGTGTCGTCCTCGACATTGGCGCCAACCCAGACTGCAAACCGGAAAACCTTCTGCAATTCGGTATTCTTGGCAGTATCTATGCCGAGAAAGTACGTGGAGTGAAAAACCCAAAGGTGGGTCTCATTTCGAACGGTGAAGAAGAAGGCAAAGGCAATGAACTGGTCAAGGCTGCCACCCCCTTGTTCAAGGCGAGCAACCTGAATTACTTCGGCAATGTGGAAGGCAAAGAAGTAATCGGCGGCAAAGTGGATGTTGCCGTAACTGATGGCTTCACAGGGAATGTCATGCTAAAAACCGCCGAAGCGGTTGGCAAACTGATCGTTGATTTCGTCCGTTCTGCGATCAAGAACGGCAGCATTACCGCCAAGATCGGCGGGCTTTTGGTAAGACCGGCACTTGGTGCGCTCAAAAAGTTGATGGACCCCAGTGAACAGGGAGCAGCCCCCATGCTTGGCGTGAATGGACTTGTATTTATCGGTCACGGGCGTTCCGACGACTTTGCGATCAAGAACGCCATCCGCGTGGCAAAAGAAGCTGTGGATGTAAAAGTATTAGATGCAATGAAAACCGCCATTGAAGAGAGTCTTAAAAAATAAATATGAAGATCATAAAAAACGAAACACTCATCACAAGAAACGGCAAGATTGGAAACTGGATAAGCCTTGGTGCACTGGCTGTGCTGGGCATTGGCATGTACATCTCTTTTACCAATCCTGAAAATTTCACCTTGTCTCTTGTTTGTCTACTGGTGGGTTTTATCATGACCCAGGTCGGCATGTACATGGGGAATCGTTGGGGGCGCTCTCCGCGCCGCGACGAGAAGATCGATGCTGGATTAAAGGGTATGCACAGTGATTTCAATCTTTATCACTACACCACCCCTGTACCGCATTTATTGGTGGGACCCGCCGGGGTATGGGTTATTATCCCTTACCAGCAAAATGGGACGGTATCTTTCGAAAAAAATCGCTGGAAGATCCGTGGCGGCGGTTTTATGCAGGCGTACATGAGCATTTTTGGTCAGGAAGGTTTGGGACGCCCTGACCTTGAAGCGGATGCAGAATTGTCTTCTATTAAGAAATTTCTGGCGAAAAAAATGGGCGAAAACGCTGTCCCTGAGGTGAAAGCTGTTTTGGTGTTCACCCATGACCAGGTCGAGGTTGAACCGGGCGATTCTCCCATCCCAGCCATGAAGCTAAAGCAGTTGAAAGGGTTCCTGCGCGAAGAATCAAAAACCAGAAAATTAACCAGCAACCAGATCAAGGAACTCAACGATATATTAGGGGCTGCATAATTGATGACGGATAAAAATAATTTCCGCCGCAAGGTTGGTTCAATATCTTACATCGCACTGGCGGTGTTTTTTATCATTCTTTCCCTCTCTGTATTGCGCGTCAAACTTTATGGAGACCCGGCTTTATCGATCGCAGGGAATGATACCGAGTCGTATGTGGATGCCTCAAAGGCTCCACTGTTCTCTGCAGAGATCCTGACCGGGCGCAGGCTGCTGACCACCAATCTTTTATACAAGGTTTTTGAGCCTAGGGATGGATATGAGATCCTCGTAAACGGCTCCATCGACACGACTCGCCGCGCTCTCCAACCCGGATTTGATAGGATTGTTATTTTCCAACTGATTCTCTCGATCATTGGCTGGGGAGCGTTGGCATGGTTCTTTGCCGAGAATATTCGCGATCCGTGGCTCAAGCTGCTCGGCGCGATCCTGATCCTCGCATTTGCATATACACCCCAAATGGCAGATTGGGACAGTATCTTAATGTCTGAGTCTCTGACATTCTCTCTTTTTGCACTCCTGCTTGCCTTTATGATCAAGATCGGGGCGCTACTTCAAAAAGACCCAAATGCAAAAATCACTGGGTGGACGCTGGCATGGGGAGTCACGTTCTTTTTTTGGGTATTCATCAAGGATACAAATCTTTTTACTACCTTGATCACGATCGGCATGCTCATGTTCCTGTTTCGATTTCCACAGTACCGCAAAAATAAATATTTACAATCTACTGTAGTGTTTCTTGCGCTTATATTTGTGCTTGGCTTCTACACTGCCAGTATCAGCACGCGTTCCCTCGCGCAGCTGAAAAATTTATACAAAGACGACATGCTCAGAAGCGAATATCGCACCAAAATATTGCAGGGCATGGGTATGCCAGCAGTGACCCAGCCAAGCGATGTTGACACACCTGAATTCGAAGCATGGATCATGGAGGAAGGCTCAAGCACCATTGGCCGCTTCATGTTCGCACACCCCGGTTACCCCGTAACAAAATTGTTGAAAGATTTTAGTCCTGCATTTACAGAAATCAAACAGACCTATTTTTACGCAAGAGACTTAAACCCATGGCGTGAGGTCTTGTTTGAGATCGGGAATGCACTCCACCCTGAAAACACAACACCATTTTTAGCAAGCGCCGTGCTATTGATGGGAATTCTGTTGTTTGTATATAAAAACTCAGAGGATGGGCAATTCTGGGCATGGCTCGGAGTGTGGTTGTTCCTAGCTTCCATTCTCACCTTTATTCCCACTATTTTGGGGGATACTTGGGCGCTGAACCGGCATGCCCTATACTCAACAATGATCCTGAGACTTGGCATGTGGATATTCCCCATCATCCTCGCAGACCTGGCGCTTAACGCAACAAGCAAAAACACAAACACATCATGAAATACACCAAAGACAAATTTGCCAATCTGATCATTTTGATTATCTTCATTGCTGGCATCTATTTCCGCGCAACCTGGTACGGCGACTTGCGCCTTTCCACGGCCAATGCGGAAACGACCAGCTACATGACCTCTGCGCGCGCTTCCATTTTTTCATGGAAAATTTTTGCCGGGCAGAGGTTATTCACAACCAACCTGCTCTATAAATTTGCCACCGATCTGGAGCAATGCCCGCTGCTATCTTATGGAAAACCTGGGCTGGGATTGGAAGTTGAGCGCCTGGTACAACCTTGTTTTGACAAGATCATATTGATCCAAAATGTCCTTGCGATCTTTGGATGGTGTTTTCTGGGCTGGATGCTCGCACGCCAGTTGAGAAACCCGCTTGTAAAAATATCCGCTGCAACCCTGGTTATGCTGTTTGGCTTCACACCACAGATCGCAGAATGGGATAGTGTTCTCAGCCCCGAATCCCTCTCCCTCTCCATGTTCGCCATCATCCTTGGATTGGCATTCGAACTCGCCTTCCGAACGGCAAAAGCAGAGACGCCATTCGCATCCAAAACAGACCGGTTCCTGCTTGCCTTGCTAGGCATTCTCTACTTTCTATGGATTTTCATCCGGGATGTCCATCTTTATTCCATCCCAGTAACCGTTGCGCTGCTTGCCTTGTTTTTGTTCAAAAAACAATTCCGCCAGACGAAAACACTGCTCATCACACTAGCAGCATTGCTCGTGATTTTTGTTGTAGGGTATGCCTCCGCCCGTGACAGTTTGCGAGCCACACGTTTTCCACTAATGAATTCTCTGGATATATATATCTGGCCATACCCTTCACGTGTGGAATTCTTCCGCAATTACGGCATGCCAGACAAGGAAGCCCCCAGTTACTTTGACTCGCCAAAATATCAAGCCTGGGCAGATGAAAACGCAGCAAAAGCCTACGCCATGTTCCTGATCTCACATCCCGGATTTGTGGTAACAACCTTATGGGGTAACATGGACCTGCTCACCGAAGATTATGCCCAGCCATATTTCACCACCGACGAAGTAAAAAACCGGGAAATAATGTTCGTGGTTGGAGAGATGGTCAACCCTGATTCGGGCGTGGTCTATCTATTTACAATATTAATCCTAGTTATATACGTGGCGCAGGCAGCACCAAAAAGTAATCCTACACTCACAACCTGGGCATGGCTGGCAGTATGGGTATATGGCATCGCCGCGGCGACACTCTTCATCAGTTATTTTGGCGACACTGCCGGACTGAGGCGACACATCATGCCATCGGTGGAAATGATCCGACTGCATTTATTGATATTTATCATGCCTTTCTTAGACCTGTCGCTAAACAAAGAAAGCTAATCATAATCAGTTTCGAAACAGGTTCAGGAGCCAATCTCCGAACCTGTTTCCTTTTCGCCATTATGGTACACTTGTTCTAATATGACCACCATCGTTTCACTGGATATTGAAACCACCGGCTTGGACGAAGACCGTGATGCGATCATCGAGATCGCTGCGGTTCGTTTTAATGGCAAACGCAAAGAAGCCGAATTCAACACACTCATCAATCCCGGCAGACAGATCCCCGATTTCATCACCGGACTCACCGGCATTGACAACGCCATGGTACGCCAGGCACCGCGCCTGCAAGACATCACCAACGAGCTCGCAGCATTTGTCGGCGATGCGCCCATCCTCGGGCACAATGTCAAATTTGATGTCGGCTTCCTCCGCAAAAAGGGGTTGTTCGAATACCAACAGACCATCGATACGCTCGAACTTGCGTCCGTGCTCATGCCCACTGCCACACGCTACAATCTTGGCGCACTTGGCAAACAACTTGGCATTCCCCTTCCCGCCACCCACCGCGCATTAGACGACGCACTCGTCACCCACGCCTGCTACCTGAAACTTTTCGACATGGCGCAGGAACTCCCGCTTGAAACGCTCGAAGAAATCGCAGACCTCGGCAACTTTGCCACATGGGATGCAAACTGGGTCTTCGAACAAGCCCTGCGCGCGAAGATGAAGGAAGGCATTAAATCAAAACAGACAAAACACCGCGCCTCAAACCCCAAATCGGTATTTGATTCTGCACCCGGGCAGGATGCCCCGCCGATAACGACCACGGAAGACCCCACTCCCCTTGATCCCGAAGAAGCCGCAGCCGTCCTTGAATATGGCGGACCGTTCTCGCAATACTTTGAATCCTATGAACACCGCATCGAACAAGTAGAAATGCTCAAGGCGGTGGCAAATGCCCTTTCCACCGGCGGACATCTCATGGTCGAGGCGGGAACCGGCGTTGGTAAATCCTTCGCGTACCTCGTTCCAGCAGCATTGTTCGCTTACCAGAACAATACGCGCGTTGTCGTATCCACCAACACCATCAACCTGCAAGACCAGCTCATCAAAAAAGATATTCCCGACCTGCAAGCCGCATTGAACTTAAATGTCCGCGCCGCTGTTTTGAAGGGACGTTCAAACTACCTCTGCCCGCGCCGTTTTCAATACATGCGCTCGCATGGACCAACCAACACAACCGAAATGCGCGTGATGGCAAAACTCATCGTCTGGCAATTGGATAATCCCTCCGGCGATCGCAATGACCTGAATTTGCAAGGACCGCAAGAACGCGAGGTTTGGAGCCGCCTCTCCGCCGAAGACGACAACTGCACTACAGAAGCCTGCCTGGGCAGAATGGGCGGCACATGCCCGTTCTATCGCGCAAAACAAGCCGCCCAGAATTCTCATATCCTCATTGTCAACCATGCCCTGCTGCTTTCAGATGTCTCCACCGGCAGCAAGGTTTTACCTGAATACGATTACCTGATCGTGGACGAAGCGCATCACATGGAATCTGCTGTGACCAACGCGCTTTCATTTCGCATGACACAAGGCGACCTTGAACGGATGCTGAAGGAACTAGGCGGGTCTTCGGCAGGGCTGCTCGGTACGATCTTGACCGACCTGCACGACTCCCTGCGCCCGTCCGATTTTGGTTTGATGCAGCAAAAATCCAAACGCGCCACTGACCAGGCTTTTCGAGTGGAACAACTGGCAAAAGAATTTTTTGCGTATCTCGGCGAGTTCATTCAGTCGCAGCGTGAAGGACAGCCGCAAAGCAATTATTCATGGCAAATGCGCATCACACCTGCTGCACGCACCCTGCAAGGCTGGGACGACCTCGAAATGCTGTGGGGGCAGATCAGCGAGACAATGGCAAACCTGCTCAAGACCCTTGATGAAATTTACAAATCTCTGGGCGAAATGTATAACGACGGACACGACGAGGTGGAAGACCTGATGGGCAGCCTTGGCACGCTCATCCGCCGCATGACCGAAGCAGAAACCGCCGCATCCGGCTTGATGCACAACCCCACCGCAGACCTGATCTACTGGATCGAAGTCAACCCGCGCGGCGAACGCCTTTCACTCAACGCCGCTCCCCTGCGCGTAGGTCCGCTTGTACAGCAACATCTCTGGTACCAAAAAGCCAGCGTCATTCTTGCATCTGCCACACTGACCACCCACGGTGAATTCAATTACATCCGCAACACGCTCGATGCCGCCGAAGTGGATGTGCTTGCACTTGGCTCCCCCTTCGATTACGAATCGAGCACCCTGCTCTACGTGCCCAGCGATATGCCCGAGCCGAACGCCTACAACTACCAACCCATTTTGGAAAAAGCCATCATTGCCACCGCTAAAGCTACGGGCGGGCGGATGCTTGTGTTATTCACATCCTACGCTGCACTGAAAAAGACCTCACAAGCCATTACGGGTCCATTGGCGCGGGAAGACATCTTTGTCTTTGAACAAGGCGAAGGCACATCGCCCACTGCACTGCTGGAATCGTTCAAATCCACTGACCGGGCTGTCTTGCTTGGCACGCGCTCCTTCTGGGAAGGTGTAGACGTTCCTGGCGACGCGCTTTCGGTTGTATTCATCACCAAACTGCCTTTTGAAGTGCCCTCAGACCCCATCATCTCTGCCCGCTCTGAACTTTACGAAGACTCTTTCAACGAATATTACCTGCCTGAAGCCATCCTCAAATTTCGCCAGGGATTTGGTCGCCTCATCCGCACCGCATCAGATCGCGGTATTGTTGCCATTCTCGACCGCCGCGTGCTGACCAAACAATACGGCAGAATGTTCCTCGAATCACTGCCACAATGTACTGCCAGACAGGGTCCCATTGCAAATCTGCCTAAGATGGCGGGGCAGTGGCTGGGGATGTAGAAATTTATCAGGTCGCTAAACCGAAACAGTCACCTTTAAGGTGACTGTTTCGGTTCTTAACTGATTTTTGCCGTGTCCTTCAATGTTTTATCGTCTAAATCCATGAACGCGTCAACAACCTCGGGGTCAAAATGTTTCCCAGCATCTTCGCGGATCTTTTCCTTCACATCTACCGGTCTTAAGCCCTTTCGATATGGGCGGTCGGAAACCAGCGCATCCCAAACATCGATCACGGAGAAGATGCGCGCCGCCAATGGGATATCTTCGCCTTTCAAGCCTTGCGGATACCCCGTCCCGTCCCATTTTTCATGATGACAGTATGGGATATCCAATGCCCGGTTCAAAAAGCGGATGGGGCTGAGCATCTCATAAGCGTATACTGGATGCTTCTGGATCAGAGTTCGCTCCTCCGGAGTCAGAGCCGCGGGTTTGAGCAGAATCCCATCTGGAATTGCCATCTTGCCAATATCATGCAGCAAAGCGCCGCGCCGAATATGGATCAACTCGTCTTCGTTGACCCCCATTTTTTTTGCGAGCTTTTCGGTCAAGATCGTCACTCGTTTGGTATGACCTTCCGTTTCTTTATCACGCAGGTCCAATGCACGTACCCACCCTTCAAGCGTGGCGCTATACGCTTCTTGAAGCTCCTCATTACTCGCCTGCAAGCTATCAAAGAGGCGCGCATTGTCAATGGCTACCGCTGCCTGATTTGCAAATGTGGATATCAATCCCAGTTCATCTTCAGTAAAGATGCCTTTCTGCGCACGGTTATCGACATAAATCACACCAATAAGATTGTCCTTCACCTTCAACGGCGCACATAAAATGGACAGCAATTGATATGCGGCAACACTCGCCTGCTGTTCAAAGCGCGGGTCTTCCTTTGCATTGGTTGTGAGAACAATCTCACCCTTATCCAACACCTGACGGACAATGCTTTTGCTGATGGCAAATACATCTTCAGTCAAGTCGTGATGTTTGGCATCACGTGCGATCTGTACCCGAAAATCACCGTTCTCATCTCTCAGCATCAAAAAGCCGCGTTCCGCCTTCATCAGCACGATCATGGTATCCATCACTTCATCCAATACGCGCTTCAACCCCAGGGATGAATTTATCACACTACCGATGCCCGAAAGCGCTTCCATTTTTTCATGCTGGGCATTAAAACGTGCCTTAACATCATCATGCAAACGCGCCATGCCTCGAACCAGTTGCGTTAACTCCAAATTGATCGAGGAGACCTGAGGGTTTCCAATGCTGGTCAGGCGCATCATGACCTGCATCATCTTTTTCTGAACACTCTCCAACTCATTGAGAATGCTCTCTTCGGTACGCAAAATGGACATGAGTGGTCTCCTCTCACAAGAAGGAAAAACAAAACACTACAACTTGGGCAAAACGATTGACTGTTGTTTTTGGTACTTCCCCTTTTTATCCGCATAGGAAACTTCACATTCCTCATCTGCCTCGAAGAACAAGACCTGCGCCAGACCTTCATTGGCATAGATCTTGGCGGGCAAGGGAGTAGTGTTCGAGATCTCAAGCGTCACAAATCCTTCCCATTCCGGCTCGAACGGTGTGACGTTGACAATGATGCCGCAGCGTGCATAGGTAGATTTGCCCAAACACACCGTCAACACGCCACGCGGCACACGAAAATACTCGACCGTCCGCGCCAGTGCAAAAGAATTAGGCGGCACGATACAAACATCCCCCGTGAAATCCACCATTGAATTCGTGTCAAAATTCTTCGGGTCTACAGTTGCAGAAAAAACATTCGTAAAAATCTTGAACTCATTTGCAACACGGATATCATACCCGTACGACGAAACACCATATGAGATCACGCCCTGCCGAACCTGCTTATCCACGAATGGCTCGATCATGCCATGCTCCAAAGCCATCTTTCGAATCCAATGATCTGGTTTCAAACCCATGATTATCTCCTTAAGTTGATATAGAACGATTTTATCAAAAATAAAAGCCGCTAACGTAGCATATCCATTGGTATAATTAAAGCATGGCTGAAAAAACTTACAGACAAACTATAAATGAGTGGCGGCAGGAGCGTGATGCAGGCATCCGCAAGGAAAACAGTTGGCTTGCACTTGCAGGCTTATACTGGCTGAAACTTGGCAAGAACCAGCTCGGCTCAAATCCCGAATGCGATGTCCAACTCCCTGCACGCCTCCCAGCCAACGTTGGATATTTCGAATACAACGGAAAGTCTGTCTCCATCCGAACCAATGCCGGTCAAAACTTAATCGTCAACGACAAAACCACCGACTTTGCCATCCTCCAACCGGATATCTCCGAAAGCCCCAGCTTCATAAAACTGGATGGTCTTCAGATGGTCATCATCCAGCGCGGAAACCGGATGGGCGTCCGCGTATGGGATAACCAAAGCGAAAAACGCGCCTCTTTCCCCGCCCGAACCTGGTACGATATTGATGAAGCATTTCGTTTCACCGCAACCTTTACTCCCTACGACCGCCCCAAAATGGCATACTTCCCAGACCTGACCGGCGAAAAAGCCGAGTTCCCTGTAGAAGGGTACATTACCTTTACCCTAAACGGCGAAACTCATAAACTTGACATAAACAAGGAAGATGATGGCACTTTCTTCCTTCGCTTCCGAGATCCCACCAGCACCAACGAAACCTACCCTACCGGTCGTTATCTCGTTGCAGAGCCCCAGCCCGACGGCACTCTCATCATTGATTTCAACAAAGCATATAACCCACCATGCGCCTTCACTGACTTTGCAACCTGTGTCTTTGCTCCGGAACAAAATCATCTGAAGATCAAGATCACCGCAGGGGAAACATATCCGAGAGATCAACACTAAAAGAACAGACCGCCGCTTTCAAGCGGCGGTCTGTTCTTTATTTTATACTAG
>JBAIYF010000226.1:0-1799 GCA_037916115.1 Anaerolineales bacterium | reverse complement strand
GCCGAAAAGAATCTCAACTACAACCATCATCACCCCAAATTCGATTTCGATGAAAACGCAATGATCAGCGGTGTAGCACTGATGGCTTCCGCTGCTGCAGATTTACTGAAGGGTAAATAACTTATGAAACTTTCCATCCATTCGCTTCTTTTGCTGACCATATTACTGGGTGCCTGTGCTTCGAACCCGTCTCCAACTCAATCTGAATCAACGCAACTGGAATCAAACACAGCAGAACCCGCTGCCCAGCCAAATCCCACCGAATCAATACAGGCTACCACTGCACCCAACGCAGACCGTAATGCAGTCATTGCGGAGACAGAAGGAGATGTTCTCGTCCGTGCGGTATCTGAAAGCGAGTTCGAGCCTGCAAGCAATGGATTTGTCATCCAACAGAGCGGAGGTCTGCAAACCGGTTCAGACGGACGTGTGCGTTTGGACCTTATGCCAGAAAAGACCATTGTACGTATCGCTCCGAATTCTGCATTCGTGCTGAATGAAGTGAGTCAAAACGAAGAGGGAGCGCCCAAATCTTCACTGGCATTGTTCTTTGGAAAAATCTTCATTCTGCTAAATGGTGGCTCACTTGAAGTTGAAACCCCTTCAGGCGTAGCATCTGTAAAGGGCAGTGTAATGAGCGTCTCCTACAATCCAGAAACAGATCAATTTCAGGCATCTTGCCTGGAAGGGCACTGCACTCTCGAAAACGAGGACGGCCAGGAAGTAGACATCCCCGAAGGCGAGTCAGGTTACATTGATGATAGCGGTGAGATCAACCAATTTGACGGTATTGACCAGGGAGAGATCACTGAATGGGTAGAGGAAGTTCCAGAAATCGAAGAATTCCTGGGGGAAGCCCCTGACCCTAACGAGTATGAAGATCTGGAAGGTTATGAAGAGTACAATTTTGACCCCTACACCTACTTCGAAGGAAGCGCTGGTGAGGATGGAGGTGAATTCTGGTTCTTAAGTGATGACAATTATCAGGGATGGGATTGGAGCAGCCCAGAAGCTGGCGGAGAGGACGCACCAACAGAGGGTGTGACCGAGGAAGCCCCTACCGAAAGTGTCACTGAAGAAGCGCCTGTAATAGAGTCCCCCACAGAAGATCCGAATAGTGGCGGAGGCTCTGGAGAAGCTCCCACGGAAGACCCAGCCAGTGGCGGCGGAGAGGCTCCCACAGAAGTACCAACTCCTTAACCATGAAAAGCAGGCGCAACCTCATTGTTGGTATTATCCTTGGAACGGCGACGACTGTGGCAGTGCTGACTTCGGTCGTACCGGGAAAAGACGAAGTGCCGCCTGAAATTGCAACCATTACAGCAAGTGGTGAAGCGGTTAATACGCCAGCTACGCCATCCAGTGTGGAACCTTGCGCCTATCAGTGGGCATATCAGGATATGCCCAAGCTGACGACATCTTTCGATACCGCCATCAAAACCCTGTACCCTAATGCTCAAGGACGTGCGCAGGCGTTTGGCGAGAACTGTCTGCGAAGTGATGGCAGCAATGAATTTCTTGCGATGGAAACCGATTTCTATATTCGCGTACAGGTTGAAACATTGACTGATAAAATGGCGCTTGGCAATTTGATCTCACATGTTATGGAAATTGTTTTGAAAATACCGCCAGAAGAATTACAAGGTCCTAAGATGGGATTCGTTGAATTCAGTTTCGAGCGTAGCGAAATGGAACGGGTCATTATCCGGGTCCCCATCGAAAATTACAACCTTGAAGGGCAAGGTTCAACAGGGGTAGATCTATTCGAACTCTATTACACACCACAACCTTGAAAATAA
>JBAIYF010000225.1:0-5505 GCA_037916115.1 Anaerolineales bacterium | reverse complement strand
TTCTGCCTTCAGTTTTTCGGTGAGCAGTTTTATTTCAAAGAACTTGAGATAATAATCTTCGCTCAAACCAAACTTGGAGAGATTTTCCACGGCATTGGTGATGACATCATCATACGCTTCACGAGTGAAGGGGGTGGCGGTGGGCTCCGGTGTGGATGTGGCACCCGCAGTGGCGGTCGGTTCGAGAGTGGCAGTTGCGGTAGCGGGTTCGAGGGTGGCTGTGGGTTCGGCGGTGGCGCCTTCCACTGTCGGCTGGGGAGCGCTTGTGGCGGTGGATTCAGCCGTCGCCGTGGCTTGAAGCGTAGCGGTCGCCTCGGGGGTCTGGGTGATGAACTGGAACAATTCCTCCGGCTCAGTCGGAAGGGTGAACGGGGTGATCGTTACAGTGGGTGTGGGCGTGCCGTTGGGGAAGTACCCGTAGGAGGCTTCGACTTCCGCGTTGATCTCTTCCTGGCTGACGGTGATGCCGCGTTTTGCCGCTTCCTGGCGGATGATCTCTTCGTTGATCATTTCATCGAGCACGCTCTGCCCGACGAGCGGTGGGGCGCTGAGCTGGGTTTCGATGGTCTGGAGCTGGCTGCTGAAATCCATGCCGAAAAATTGCTGGTACTGCAGGTATTGCCCGTAGTTGTCGATCAATTGCTGGCGGCGCAGACGTACGCGCGGTTCGAAGTCTTTGAGCAGGATCTCCACATCGCCGACTTTTGCCACCGGGCGGTTGAGCTGCAGGTAATTTACATCCAGCCAGCCGTAAAAGAGCAGTAACACGACCGCGCCAAGGATCCCAAAGAAGGAATAGATGATGAGACGGGTCTGCTGCTTTTCACGCTCAAGGCGGGCAACATGTTTTTTATGGGGGACGGGCTTGTTACCCGTTTCGTTGGTCATGGTCATACCTCTAGATAAAAAATTCGGGGCATGGGAACCTGCCCATGCCCCGGTGCGTGTGTTCGATGTTAGTCGACGCCGCGATTGGCGAAGGGCAGAAGCGCAACGTGGCGCGCCTGTTTCACCGCCGCCGCAACAAGGCGTTGGTGCTTGGCGCAGGCGCCGGTCTGGCGGCGCGGGCGCAGGCTGCCTTCTTCGGTTACGTACTTGCGAAGAAGATCGATCTTTTTGTAGTCGATGGTCAGGGTTTTGTCGGCGCAGAACTGGCAGAACTTGGGTTTCGCAAAGAATTTGCGATCACCGCGCTCGCCGCCGCCTTCGCCGCCAGAACTGCGTTCGGGTCGTTCGTCACTCATGGGTTGCTCCTAATGTCACTCTTTGCCGTGCTCGGAGTGACGTTATAACTAAAACGGAAATTCCTCATCCGCTGCGCCGTTCGAGGCTTCAGACGGGGAGGGGTCGGACTGGTTGTTGGCATCCCGGCGGTCACCGAGCATCATCATTTCATTGGCAACGATTTCCACGCTGGTGTGCTTGCCGCCTTCTTTGTCGTCCCAGCGGCGGGTTTGCAGGCGTCCTTCCACATAAACCTGCTGCCCCTTGACGAGATACTGCTTGCAGATCTCCGCCAGTGTGCCCCATGCCACCACGTTGAACCATTCGGTTTCATTGTGGCGTTCACCGTCTGCGCTGTTCCAGGTGCGGCTGACTGCCACCGTGAAGGTGGTTACAGGTTTGCCGCTGGGGGTGTAGCGCATTTCGGGGTCTTTGCCCAAATGTCCAATGATCTGTACTTTATTTAATCCTCGGCTCATGGTTCACTCCTAAATTAAGAATGCCGGGTAAAAAAACTAGCCGCCAACTGCGGAAAGCATGTGGCGCATGATGGATTCCTGGTAGCGCAGGTTGCGCTCAAGGTCCGATGTTGCGGTGGGGCTCATGGTGACGTTCATGAGAACGTACTGACCCTCGCGGTGCTTGTTGATGGAATAAGCCATACGGCGGCGGCCCCAAACTTCTGCCTTTGCCACAGTTCCACCAGATTCGGTGATCCAACCCTTCACCTTGTCGAGTACGCCATTTAAAGCGGTCTCATCCAGGTCGGGCTGGATAATGCACATCAGTTCATAATTACGCATGCGGGATAACCTCCTTTCCATGGGTTTGTCCGCGTTCAAACCGTGGGTGTGCCGCGGACGGAAAGGCACGTATAAAGAATGTAACGTACCTAGATTACAGCGGGCGAAAGTTTACCACAACTTGCCGTTTTTCAGGCGTGGATTTCGACACCCTTGTACAAATATGACAAAATGGGGGCATGCCCCTCCACCCCTGCTATAATCGTATAAAAGGTGTTGCGATGAACATTCTTGTCTTGGAATCTGATGCAAGAGAGATGGCTGTCATTGGGCAAGCGCTGAAGCAGCGGGGGCATACTGCCGTGCCTGTAAATTCCAGCGCACAGGCGTGGACTGCTTTGCAGGCGGGGAGTATTCAACTCCTCATCATCAACGCAGATACTACCGATGCCGAAAACCTGCAGCTGGTCAAACGCATACGTGCCGCGTATTCCGATACGCCCATTTATATTCTTTTGATCACCGTGAGCGACACGGAGGACGAGAAGGATGCCGATGATGTGCTTTATCGTCCCTACACAGACGCCGACCTGAAAAACCGCATTGCCGTTGCAGAGCGCTTCATTGCGCTGACGGAAAAACTGAACGCGTTGCAGCATCAATTCGAGAATCAGGCGGCGTTCGACAGCCTGACAAACTTTATGAACCGTCATGCCTTCCTGCGTCAGTCGGCGGGGGAGTTGGAGCGTTCGCGCCGCGCCTCACTTTCGATGAGCATGGTGGCGCTGGATATCGATAACTTCAAGATCATCAACGAACGCTTTGGGAAGAAGATCGGCAACGATGTGTTGGAAGTGGTTGCAGAGTCCATACGCGACAAGAGCCGTCCCTACGATTGTATCGGTCGCTGGGCGGGGGATGAATTCATTATTGCGCTGCCAGGCGTGATCGGCGCGGATGCAGAAAAGGTGGCAGAGAGGATCATGTCCGGGATCCGCGGCACCCGCATCGAGGTCCCGAACGAAGAGCCGTTGAACGTACAGGTCAGCGCGGGCATTTCATCCATCTTGCGTATCACTGCCAACACCGAGATCGAGCCGCTCATCCACTCTGCACGTGAAGCAGTAACCCGTGCAAAAGAGCAGGGCGGCGACCAGATCTATCTCGCTTATTTATAACCATTGAAAAATAAATAAAGCCGCCATTCCGATCAGAATGGTAAGCAGTGTACTGCGTGAGAACCATGCCGCAATGACCGCAACCACACCCGCCAGCAGGCGGGTGTTTTCAAATGAAAGATCAAGCGCGCCATTGCGGATGAGCAGTTCTGGGAAGATAATGGCAGAAAGCACTGCAGGGGGCACGTAATGCAGCGCCCTGCGCAAAGTTTCAGGGATTTCGAATTTCCCAAACAAATAGATGAACGAAAAGCGCATCCCAAACGTGAGCAGACCGCCGACGATCATGACCAGCCAGATATTGTTCATTGCGCCGCCTCCACAGAAGTGCGCCCTTCCAACAGCGTACCCACCACAATTCCCACGAACGCCGCAAGGATCAGCCCAAGTTTATAAGGCAGTGAATATGCCACCAATGCCGTCACCCCCGCACTCACCGCCGCAGCAATGGCGGGGCGTTTCTTGAGCACGGGCACCATCATGGCAATAAAGGTCAATGGCAGGGCAAAATCAAGCGACCAACTTTCGGGAATTGCCGTGCCCAGAAAGATCCCTATCGCTGTGCTGACCTGCCATGTGAACCAGAGCGAAAACCCTGCACCGAGCAGAAACCAGTGTTTGTGCGTCTGCATGCCCTCTTTTTCATAATAAAGAATCGAAGGCGCGTAGGCTTCATCGGTCAGGAAGTAGGCGAGAACCGCCTTCCATCCCACCGTTAGGTCTTTCAAATAAGGCGCAAGTGATGCGCTGTATAACATGTGCCGCAAATTCACCACGGCAATGGTTACGATCATCACCAGAGCGGGCGTACCCACACTTGCCAACTGCGCCGTCACGAATTGCGAAGAACCTGCAAATACAACCGATGACATTGCCTGCGCTTCGGCATTCGACAACCCCGCGCCCAATGCCAGCGCGCCATAGATCATTCCGAACGGGAAGACTCCGATCAACAGCGGCACCTCAGCCCGGACCCCTTCAATGAAATTTCTTCTAGATTCACTCATAGCGGCGGATTTTATCATCACAGGAATAAAAGAACCGCCCCGAAAACATGGGGCGGCTCCCGCTTCTTTCTGGACCTTGAGACTGATTCTGTTTCTCCAGACAGTTTCCTAGCCGAGGGCTTTTTTGGCTTCGGCAATCACTTCGTCGTAATCGGGTTCGTTGCCGAGCGTGGGCAGATAGTTGACATAGGTCAACTTGCCGTCGCGCCCAACGATGAAGACCGAGCGGCGCAGATAGCGGCGTTCCTTGATGAGGATGCCGTACTTGATGCCGAATTCGGCTTCGAGCACATCTGAAACGACCTTCACCTTGTCCACGCCGGTGGCGCCGCACCAGCGCTTCTGCGCCATGGGGAAGTCGGTGCTGATGGTGTAGATGACGATGTCATCGCTCAGTTTGGCGGCTTCTTCATTGAAACGGCGGGTCTCACGGTCACAAATGTCCGTATCCAGCGAGGGAACGGCAGACAGAATGATGACCTTGCCCTTGGATTCCTGCAGCGGATTCACAGCTGCCCACCCCGCCACTACGCTGGTGAACTCCGGCGCAGCCTGCCCGACCTGCACTTCATCCCCGATCAGTGTGGCAAAGTTATCGCCCAATTTGAAAACATCATTACGTATAGTTGTCATTTTTATTATCTCTCCCGAAAGGATTTTTTTTAGATTTTATCAGATGCATTTACCAGCTTAAACCTTACGGTGTCCTTTCATCTCAATGCAGCATGATGCCCCGCTGCTATCCATGTCTGCCAGTCTCTTCAAAGGTAGAATATCGGCAATATCTTTTGAAGGAAAAATAGAAATGAATAAGGATTTTATTGCAGGGGTACGCGGTGCGTTGCCAATCCTAATTGGGGTGATTCCCTTTGCGATGATCACCGGGGTGGGTGCGGTCAGTGTGGGGCTGACGTTCTGGGAAACGATGGGTATGTCTGTGCTGGTTTTTGCGGGCGCTTCGCAGTTGGTGATCTTTCAGCTAATGAGCGCCGGTACGCCGTGGATCATCATGGTGCTGACGGCGTGGGTGATCAATGTGCGTTTTACGATGTACAGTGCCACACTCGCGCCGTATTTACAGAAACTTTCCACCGCGCGGAAGGCGCTGCTGGCATACATGCTTTCAGACCAGGCATTTGGGGTGAGCATGAGCCGTTTTGTCTCGACTGAAAAAGAGATGGACCATCGCTGGTATTACTTTGGCGCGGCGCTGACGGTGTGGACGGCGTGGCAGATCAGCGCTGTGATTGGCACGCTGCTGGGTGCGTTGGTGCCCGCCAGCCTCGGCTTTGACTTTGCCTTTCCGCTCAGCTTCATGGCGCTGATGTTCGGCGCGCTGCGCGACCGTCCAAC
>JBAIYF010000224.1:0-3232 GCA_037916115.1 Anaerolineales bacterium | reverse complement strand
CGATCTGCGGATATTCTTCCTGCAATTTATGAAGACCGGTCATTAATTGGATTCCGCGTTCCGCAGCGTTTTCCAGCATCTTCTCTTCGCGCATCGCATGGATGGTGGCGACTCCCGCCGCGCAGGCAACTGCGTTGCCGCCATAGGTCCCACCGATCGAGCCAACATCGAGTTTCTTCATGATGTCCGTGCGGCTGAACACGCCAGAGAGCGGCATGCCGGAGGCGATGCCCTTTGCGGCGGTGATGATATCGGGTACCACGCCAAAATGTTCAAGCGCGAACCACTTGCCGGTACGCCCAAACCCAGACTGGACTTCATCAAAGATGAGCATAATTCCGTGCTTGTCGCAGATATCGCGTAAGCCCTTCATGAACGAAGCGGGCGGCACGATATAACCACCTTCACCCAACACAGACTCAATCAGAATTGCAGCCGTATCACGTGGCGCGGTCTGCGAAGCAAGCAGGTATTCCAACTGCTCCAGCGCATACTGACTCGCCTGCTCCTCGCTCATTTTCATATTGAAGGCGTATGGGAACGGTGAAACATACACACCTGCCGGAAGCGGCGCAAATCCGGTGCGGTAACTAGTCTTGGATGTAGTCAATGCCATGGTGGCATGAGTCCGTCCATGGAAGGAACCGTTGAAGACAATCACATTTGGTCTGCCCGTGGCAGCCTTGGCGATCTTGACCGCGTTCTCCAACGCTTCTGCGCCAGAATTAGCAAAATAGAAACTGTCGATCGAGGACGGCACGATCTTGCGCAGTTCTTCAATAAGCTGCAGCATGGGCTTGTGAATGACAATGTTCGCCTGAGCATGCAGGAACAAGCCCGCCTGTTCGCGGATCGCCTCCACAACCTTCGGATGGCAGTGACCGGTATTCGTCACACCGATACCGCTGGTGAAGTCCAACAGCTTTTTACCATCATCCGTGTAGATGTACGACCCTTCAGCACGCTCTGCAACAAAATTAAAAATGCGGCTCCACGCGGGAGTCATGTGAGAAAAATTATCTTGATAGAGTTGACTGGTCATGATTTCCTTATTCACCAGAAAGAGCACAGAGTCTTTAAGTAAATTTCTCAGTGGACTCTGTGCTCTCTGTGGCTAGCTTTTTGTTTTATGCCGGGAGGTAGTCGGCTGCCCACTCCACATCATGCTTCTTGAGTGTCTCGCGGGTGGGAGTTCCGTCATTCGTCCAGCCAGCCATCTTGTAGTAGGCGTCGAGTGCGAAGTCGAGTTCCTGCTGGGTCAGAGCAAATCCGGCGGTCGGACCGGTTCCCTGAAGCTGCTTGAAGAACTTCTTGGGCAGTTTGTCATCCTTGCGGCTGAAACCTTCGCGCGCATTGAACACGCGGAAGAGATTCAAGCGGCGGCGTCCCACTTCCATCAATTCATTCAAGGTCAGGTCCCAGCCAGTGACCGCATTGATCATCTGTGCAGTCTGTTCGCCGTCGTAGAGAGTCCACGTAGGACCATAAACAAACTGGCAGAGTTCCGCTGAGTCGAGCATTGAGTAGAAGACCTCGGTCTCATACGCGAAGCGGACTTTTTCCTCAGTGAGTGAGTAAGCCGGTTGCGGAGAACCAAGCCCAATCTGCTTGAGGCGGTCGAGGTTGAAGTCGCCCACGCCTTCTTCATAATACGGATCATGTTCAGAGGACTGGTGATCAGCACCGAACGGATTGACCGCATAGATCAAGCCCAACGAGCGCTTCGCATGCGGCATGTGCGCAGGAGCCTCAGCACCCTTCACGGTGATGAGACATTCATCCGCACCGTTGCCCCATTTTTGTGCGGCGCGCTCAGAACCCATACCAAGCGTCTTACCGAGTTCCCCTTCACCCTTCACGATCTTATACAGGGTCTGGATCATCGCCTCGGCATTTCCAAACTTCAGTTCGATACCATCGGTCTGTTCCTTGGTGATGATGCCCTTCTCGTAACACTCCATCGCAAAGGCGATCGTCGCACCACATGCGATCGTATCCACAGCATATTCATTACAGATCTGGTTCGCCAGCGAAACCGCAGCAAGGTCTTTCACACCACAGTAGGAACCGAATGTCCCCAATGTTTCATATTCAGGACCGCCATATTTCGGGTCCACCTTGTAAGGACCATCCTTGATCTCCACCACGCGCTTACACTTGACCACGCAGGCATAGCAGGTATCGCGATTTTTCAAAACGGTTTCGGTCATCACTTCACCGCTGATCGGTTCAAAATCCTCGAACTGACCCTCGTTGTAGTTGCGGGTCGGCAAAGTACCGATGGAGTTGTTAAAAGCCACCACCACCGCCGTACCGTGCTTCGCAAGCCCGTCCATATCGCCATTCTCAGGAATGGCTTTCGGACCAATGCGGTTCAATTCGGTAATGCCCTTCTGATTCGCCACCTTAACCTTGCCGGTGCCGCGCACCACCACCGCCTTGAGGTTCTTCGAAGCCATCACCAAGCCCATGCCCGTGCGCCCATTATGGCGGTTAGACATGCTCACCAGCGTTGAATACAACACGCCTTTTTCAGCGCCAATACCATGCTGCAAGATTTCTGCTTTGGGGTCAACTTCCTTATGCAAGATATCATCCACTTCCCCCGTGATCTTGCCCATCAAATGCGCGGCGTCGCGCAGTTCATACTTGCCATCCACAATACAAAGATAAACCGGCTTGGCAGATTTACCCTTGATAACAATGCCATCGAAACCAGCAAACTTCAATTCCGCCGGGAAGAATCCGCCACTCTGCGCATCACCAATCCCGCCGCTGATCGGCGACTTGGCATTCGCATTCAAACGGCTCTGACCAGAAATCGCTGCGCCCGTCGTCACACCCGTGAACAAGGTCAACACATTTTCAGGTCCCAGCGGGTCGGCGCCTTTCGGCATATCGCGCAGGATGTAGTGCATCCCCATCGCACTTCCGCCCAGATACTTGCGGTAAAAAGCCTCATTCGGCTCCTCCACCGTCATTGAACCGCTCGACAAATCAACGTGCAGGATCTTTCCGTTATAACCGTTTGGCATGACTTCATCCTCCGTTTGTATTGTTTTGATAATTATAACAACTGCCTTGGACTTCCTACAACTTGACTTTTCCGAAACCGACAGTTTTTCAACTTCGACCCGCTTTTAACTACACCGGATTTCCCGCCTCTTTCCTAACCGACGACTGTTCCGTCCCTTCGAAGCTTTTCTACACTCCTAACGGGCACCTCCTAACC
>JBAIYF010000223.1:0-4560 GCA_037916115.1 Anaerolineales bacterium | reverse complement strand
GGTGTGGCATTTACCTGTTCAACATGTTGACCATCAATGGTATCGATGATCAACAACGAGCGCGGAGCACCGCCGATCTCCGGGTCGTAAAGGATCAAATATGAAGCATCCCAACCGATAAGATTATCAGCGGCATCCAGAATGACTCTCGCAGCTGCTTTCGCATCTGTGATCGAAGCCAGGTCCCGCCCCAAACCGGCAAAGATACTGCTGGCATCTTTTCTTTTGGGTTTGCTTTTCTTGTTCATATTCTTAACGGCGCCGCTGACGGACTGCCTCATACGTCATCAGAGCGGCCGCAATTGAAACGTTCAACGAATTGACCTTCCCGCTCATCGAGATCTTCACTTTCATATCCGCGTTCTGCATCCAAAATTCTGTCAAACCTTCATCTTCAGTGCCCACCGCAATGGCAAGTGGACCGGACATATCCACCGCAGTGTGCAACGTTTCAGCAGATGGCGTCGCCGCAAGTATGCGCATCTTTTTGGACCTAAGCCATGCCAGCGCTTCGGGAGATTTTACCTCCACTGTAGGCACAGCAAAAACCGCCCCCCGGCTGGCACGGATGACGTTGGGATTCCATACATCCACACGCGGGTCGCAGACGAGGACGGCATCCACACCGGCGGCATCGGCGGTGCGCAAGATCGCGCCAAGATTACCGGGTTTTTCAACCGATTCAGCCACGATCACCAGCGGATTCTCTGGAAGCTGCAAATCATTCAAGGTTCGGCTGGGTAACGGAAAAACCCCGAGCCAGCCGTCGGGGTTATCGCGGTAGGATATTTTTTCAAAAACTGCCCGAGAAACGGTCAATGTTTCGGCGTTGGGAAATGCCAGAGAACGGCTGGCAAGCTCAGGCGCAGTGAGAAGCGTTTGAGGTGTGAATCCGCATGCCAGCGCAAGGGTCAATTCATCATGCCCCTCAACCAGGATCAACCCATCCCTTTGCCTTTGCCGTTTGTCCTCGCGCAGTTTTACAAAATGTTTTACCCGTGAATTTTGTAAACTGGTGATATCCATTTGCTCTATTTTACTTGTTCCCGCTTAAAAGCAGGCAGGCAGATTGATGAGTTTTCGAGAAACTTTCCATGGGCGGGTCGCTGAGTTTGCAGGTTTCAATGGCAATCGGGCAGCGCGGATGAAAGCGGCAGCCGCTGGGAATGTTGATGGGGTTCGGGGTTTCGCCTTTGAGGATGATGCGGTCATGACGCAGGCGCGGGTTGGGTACGGGGATGACAGAAAGCAGCGCGCGTGTGTAGGGGTGTTTCGGTTTTTCCAGCACTTCGAGCATGGTGCCGATTTCGACGATGCGCCCAAGGTACATCACTGCAACGCGGTCGGCAAAGAAGCCAACTGAGCCAAGATCGTGAGTGATGAAGATGACCGCGATCCGACGGGTAATACGCAACTCTGCCAGCAAATTGATGACTTCAGCACGGATGGAAACGTCGAGCATTGAAACGGGTTCATCAGCGATGAGGATCTCCGGCTCGAGCACCAATGCCGATGCAATGACCACACGCTGGCGCTGTCCGCCCGAAAGCTCATGCGGGTAACGGTTCAGGTACACATCGACAGGTTTCAAGCCGGAATCTTCCATGGCTTTCACCACACGTTCATGGCGTTCCTGGTCGCTTGTGCCAATGTTATGCACTAACAACGGTTCAGCAACGATCTCGCCAATGGTCTGTGTGGGGTTCAGTGATTCGTACGGATCCTGAAACACCATTTGAATTTTGCGGCGCAGGTTCTTGCGCTGGCGGTCGTTGAGGTGCGTGATATCCTGTTCTTCGAAAATAATACTGCCATCGGTCGGTTCTTCGAGCCCCATTAACAACAACCCCAAGGTGGACTTTCCACAACCGCTTTCGCCCACGAGTGCAATAACCTCGCTGCTGTTCAGGGTCAGGTCAACCCCATCCACGGCATGCACGCGGCGTTCTTCGCGCGAGAACAAGGAAGCACGCGAAACATTGAAATATTTTTTCAGCCCGCGAATATCCAGAATTTTTTTGATCGGATTGTCTATCATTTGGAAACCTCGAGCAAATGGCAACTGGCAATATGATCGTCCCCAACGACACGCAATGCAGGCTCTTCTGTATGGCAGCGGGCAAACACCTTCGGGCAGCGCGGCGCAAAGCGGCAACCTGTTGGGAGGTTTTCCAAGCGCGGCGGGTAACCAGGAATGGAAGAAAGTTTTTTCTTGGGTTTGGTCAGGTCGGGGAATGCCTTGAGCAATTCCTGCGTGTATGGGTGTTTTGGATCGTTATAGATCACATCCACACCGGCGTACTCCGCCGTCACCCCGCCATACATGACCAATACACGGTCACACAGTTCGGCAACCACACCAAGATCGTGTGTTACAAAGATTACTGCCAGCCCCAGCTTTTTACGGAGGTCATTCAACAGTTCCAGAATTTGTGCCTGTATCATCACATCCAAAGCAGTGGTCGGCTCATCGGCGATAACCACCCGCGGGTTGCACGCCAACGCCATGGCGATCATGGCACGCTGGCGCATCCCGCCGGAATATTGGTGTGAATAATGATCACGTTGGTCAGACGCAATCCCCACCAATTCCAGCAACTCTGAAACCCTTGCCTCAAGTTTATCTTTTGCAAATGACGGGTCATGTTGAAGGATGGCTTCAGCCACCTGATCTCCCACCGTCCGCACCGGGTTGAGCGCATTCATAGCACCCTGAAAAATGATCGAAATCCGGCTCCAGCGAAACTCGTTCAGTTCTGCTTCGTTCATCGCCGTCAAATTTCTGCCTTCATAAAAAATATTCCCCCCAACGATCTGCCCCGCTGCAGGCAACAATTTCAAAAGAGCCAGCATGAGCGTCGTCTTACCGCAGCCGCTTTCCCCCACCAAACCAAGCAGTTCTCCCGGCTTCAAGTTCAAACTGACATTTTCCACCGCTCGCGCAGGTTCCCTGCCTTCATTGATGTAATGGATGGAAAGGTTTTGGACTTCAAGCAGTGCATCAGGTTGATGAGGCTTCGCCTCCGCCTCTTTCTGGACGACGGGTCTGCCCGGCATTAAGTGATGCGTATCCAACCGTGGGTTAAAGACCTGCTCCAAGCCCTGCCCAAGCAGAGTCAGCGACAACACCACCCAAACGATTCCGAACCCTGGCACAACCAACGCCCACCATGCCCCAGCAGACATGGCACCCCGCCCAAAGGCAAAGTTGAGCATCTGCCCCCACGAAATCACAGAAGGGTCTCCCAAACCGATGAACGAAAGCGTACTTTCATTGAGGATTGCCAGTGATATGGAAAGAACCGCCTGAATGACAAGGATTGGCAACACCAACGGCAAAATGTGGTACCGAAGGATATGCAGCCTGCCCGCACCAATGGCGCGTGCCCGCAGTACAAATTTACGCGACTTCACAGCCAACGTCTGCGAACGGACCACGCGGGCGGTTGTCGTCCACCCGAGCAAGCCGATCACCAAAATAATGTTCGCAAGCGAAGGCTGGGTCAACGCAACGATGACCACCAATAAAGGCAGATCCGGAATGACCAGCATGATGTCGGTAAAACGCATCAGGAAGTTCTCCCAGCGTCCGCCGAAAAAACCAGCAACCAACCCCAAAACCCCGCCAATGATGATGGAAATGAAAGCTGCAAAAAAGCCAACGATCAGAGAAACCCGCGCGCCAAAAATAAAGTTTGTGAAAACATCCTGCCCGGCATCGTCCGTACCAAACCAGTGTGAAGCATCTGGCGGCTGATATATATCTTCGATACCAGCTGCTGCAGAAGAGGATTGTTCATACGGCGCGATCAACGGCGCAAAGACCGCCGCAAAAATAACGATCATCAACATCCAAAAGCCAACTACACCGGCTCGGTTCTTCGTAAATGTCTGCCAATAGGTTGCAGGCTGGGCTATGGGTGTATTCTCAGGAGAATTTGATTGTAATGTTGTCTGCATCGTCATTCCACCTTAACGCGGGGATCCAGCAGGGTATATGTCAGGTCTGCCAGCAGGTTCGCCAGAATGACCGTCACAGCGATCAGCAAAAATGCACCCTGAAGCATCGGGAAGTCACGGCGAACCACGGCCTCATAAATGGCGCTTCCCAGCCCAGGCCAGGAAAAGACAGACTCAATCTGGATCACACCAGCCACCGTAAAACCAAGGTTGATCGCAATAACCGTCACCAAGGGCAACATGGCATTCTTCAGCGCATGGTCGCGCAAAATCTGCACCGCATTCAACCCCTTTGCCTTTGCCGTCAGAATATAATCTTCCGATAGTACATCGATCAAACTCGAGCGCATGATGAGCGTATATTCACCCATGTAAATTACCGTATACGTCAGAGTCGGCAGGAACATATGCCGGGCAATATCGCCCCATTGTTGCAGCAGCGGATACATGCTCATGCCCGGTGTAGCCTTCCCTCCAACAGGCAATCCGATCGAACTCCCCCAAAACAACAACAAGATGCCAAGCCAAAACGTCGGTAGACTCCAAGCCACCAGGCTGGCGGTCACTGCGCCATAATCCACAGAGGTACGCGCCTTCCAA
>JBAIYF010000222.1:0-6491 GCA_037916115.1 Anaerolineales bacterium | reverse complement strand
TGATTTAGTACCTAGGTACTAAATCACTTTCAGAGGTGTAAATGACCAAATGACCCGAAAAAGCGTAAAATAAGACTCGAACGAACAATGAAAAGGAGTAAAAAATGAAAAAGATTTTGACCGTATTTGCTCTTGTGGCAGCCCTCTTAACTGTAAACATCGGGACCGCATTCGCGCAGGATACCACCCCCACCGCCATAACCGGCGAAATTCAGCTAATCGAAGTTGTTGAAGACGCCACTACGGGAGAGAGCACCGTGGTCGTGACCCTGCTTGATCCGGTTACCAATACAACCCAACAGGTGACTCTCAGTCTTGCCAATGCAGAATCGCTCGGTCTGGTAAGTACCGACCCAAATACTGGATTACCTGTTGTAGATGAAACCCTCTATGGAACCGAAACCACTATTGATGGCTCCTTGATTATCGTTACACCTGAGGAGGAAGAAGCCAAACACCCCGTTGGGGAATCGTTGAGCAATTACTTTGGCGAACTTCTCGGCGTGGACTATGATGCCATTATGACCGCGCACGATGACGGATTCGGCTTTGGCGTGATCGCGCAGGCTCTATGGATGGCAAACCAGCTTGACGGTGGTACTGACACCTTCAATGCCCTGCTTGAAGCCAAAAAGACCGGTGACTATAGTGGCATTACTCTCGCAGACGGTTCCACGCCTGAAAACTGGGGTGATGTGGTCAAGAACCTAAAGAAGGGCGAAAACCTTGGAAGTGTTCGCTCAGGCAAAGCTAATTCCAGTACGGAAGACGGCAGCGTCAGTGAGACAAATCAGAACGGCAAAAGCGATAAAAGCAACGGGCATGGTAATTCCGGCGGTGACACCGACAATGACGGTGGTAATGGCAAAGGCAAGGATAACGGCAAGGGTAATGGGAACGGGAATGGAAAAGGGAAACCGTAACCTTATGTAAGTATAGAGAAAAAAGAACGCCCTCCTTCACGGAGGGCGTTCTTTTTCATTACTTCAATTTGAACTGATAAGAATTTGTTTCACGTTTTTGGAAGCCAAGTTTGACGTAGAGCCCATTCGCAGCGACCCTCATAGGGTTGGACGTAAGCGATATACCGCTGGCGCCCTTCTCTCTTGCAAGTTCGATCGCGCGCAACATCAGGGCTTCGCCAACGCCCTGCCCGCGAGCAGACAGGTCCACGATGACATCTTCGATGATGGATCGCACGCCGGTTGGCACGCGATACACGGTAAGGTTGAGGGCACCAATGATCTCGCCGCGTTCGTCGCGGGCAAGCAGCAGCGTAGAAGCAGGCTCATTGATAAGAGCCTGCAACTCTTCGCGAGTGGGAGGCGGGTTATTTTGAGTCAACTGCGGTACGAGGCGTTGGAAAGCCTCAAAGAGTTCCTCATCCGCCTGGTAGGCAATGTCAATTTGCATGTGTGAGTGTCTTGTTTTTAGGAATCAGGCTTAGAACAAGATAATACCCAACATAAATAAAGGAAGCCCAGACGATCCACGAGGGGGTGTTTGGGTAAAGCAGCAAGCCGTATATACCAATAGCACCGTAAAGGTACGTAAGTACGAGAGTGAGTGTGCGCAGGTAGCTGTTGCGGCTGGGGTAAATATATTTGACCGGGATGAAAACCATTATGTTGAAGAGCATCAAAAAGCCAAAATTGACCCAGGGAGGCAGGTTCATCAACAGCATGTAAAGCGCGGCAACGTTCCAGTAAGAGGGGAAGCCTTTGAAGTGATGGTCGTCGGTCTTGGCGTCAGTTTGGGTGAATTGATAGGCTGAGGTGAGCAGGATAAGACAAGCCGTGAGCCATTTAACCGATTCTGGCAGCAGGTCGGTGTGGATCATGAAAATGGCGGGGACAAGCACGTAATTGAGATAGTCAAGAATGTTGTCAAGCAGGGCGCCATCTACGCCGTTGGCGTAAGTTTTCACGTCTGCCCAGCGTGCGAGCATGCCGTCGAAACCGTCCACGAGCATGGCGACGATCATCCACACGATCATCATTTTGTAATCGCCTTCAAAGACAGCGAAGATGCCAAGCAAGCCCCAAATGGCGCCAGTGGCAGTAAAGGCATGCACGCCGTATGCGGCGGCAACGCGCAGGAGATTGGGTTTGGTTTCCGTTTTTACAGAAGAGGTCATGGTCTTTCCTTTAATGGGGTATTGGAGTACAAAGCGAAACACCCGACAGGCAGACTGGGTGCGGGGGATTATAAACGAACCTCCCGCATTTTGAATGCGGGAGGGGTTGCAAATTTGTTTGCATGACGCAGTGTCGTTAAAAGCAGATGAGACCGCTCTTTCCTTTCACGGCGAACACCCAGACACTTTGATTATGAGGAAATTCATGGATAACGGTTGATTTCGGCGTGTAGAGGGTATAAGATGATAGTGTATCTGTCTATCGTTTATATGAAAGGAGTCGATATGAGTCACAACCGCGATAAGGAGCAGAAGGAAGGCAAGAAGAAGGCGCTGCATGACTTGAAGGAGAAGCGCAGGCTGAAAAAAGAGAAGAGAGAGCATAAGGGGTCGCCCACTCTTCCAAGCCAGATTCAGCCTCCGGCGGGGAAGTGAAGCGGGATCTTCATCCCATTGAACTTATGGCGCTCATCCGCTCTTTGACTTCGCCCAGTAAAAAGATCTAACCTATAAAATTAAAGCCGCCTTGTAAAAACAAGGCGGCTGGTTTTTCTAATACTGTCTGCGGTTGGTGCCGGCTTTGTGCTTGCGCGGACCGCCGGAGGAATTTCTGCCGCCGCCAAAATCGCGCCGTTCTTCGCGCGGACGGGCAATGTTAACGGTCAGCGGGCGTCCTTTGAATTCCCTGCCGTTGAACGTGCTGATGGCATTCTGCATGCCTGCGTCGTCGGTCATTTCCACAAAGGCAAAGCCTTTTGACTTTCCCGTGAACTTGTCCTTGATCAACGCCACTGACTTGACCATGCCTGCCTGCATGAATAGTTCGTGCAGGTCTGCTTCGCTGGTTTCATAAGATAGGTTGCCGACATATAATTTGTATTCCATGGTACTCCTAGAGAAAAGCGGACTGCACAGGCAGCGCCGCGGCTAAGGGTCCGCCCGACAAAGACTGCCGCACGGTGAAATCGTCTCGGCATGATAGTTTTAACCGTGCGTCAGATAAAAAGCGTGCCTTCATTATCCGTCCGCCCTGCTACACATGCGTTAAAGTCATTGTATCACACCAAAGGGGTGAGGCATTTTAAAAAGAATCAAGTAAAACGTACAAGCGCCTTTCAAAACCATACATTGAAATGAGCAGGGGAAGTGTATATACTGAATACAGTCTAAAAACATTGCAGAAAGTGAGGAAAATACCCATGCCCGAATATAAGAGTCTAGATGGAAATACGCCAGAAGGAAGAAGAACTGCCCAGAACTTGATCCGCCTCCGTTTTGAACTGGATAATGCCATCCCAGCACGAACGGTTGACTCTACGTTGTTACTTGCTACATGGAACATCCGCGAGTTTGGGGGTACGAAATCGGGCGGCAGGGAAGCCGAGCCGTTGTACTACATTGCGGAGATCATCTCACACTTCGATATGGTCGCCGTACAAGAAGTTCGCGACGATCTTGATGCGCTGGATGAGCTGATGAAGATCCTTGGACCCTGGTGGAACTATCTCGTCTCCGATGTCACTCTTGGGGCGCAAGGCAATAACGAGCGTCACGCTTTTATCTACGATACTCGCAAGATCGCCTTCGGCGGGCTTTCGGGTGAGCTGGTGCCCGAAATGATCAAGAGTAAAGACGGCACACTTGACACCGACTTTGCCTTTGCACGCACACCCTACCTTGCCGGGTTCAAGGCGGGCTGGTTCAAGTTCACTCTCTGCACTCAACATTTTTATTACGGAGAGTCCAAGCCGGATGACCCACAACGGTTGAAAGAGTCGCAGAACGTGGTGAAATTGCTCAAGAAGCGCATGCAATCCAAAGACTCATGGGCAAACAACAGCATCCTTCTCGGTGATTTCAACATCTTCTCTATCAAAGATGAAACTTTCCAGGCGATCGAGAAAGAGTCCTTTCACATCCCTGCCAAACTCAAAGGAACCTATAGCAACGCCATCCAAGACAAGCCCTTCGACCAGATCGCCTTTCTAGCAAAAGACGTGGAAAAACAACTCGGTCTCGCACGAGCCGGTACATTCCCTTTCTTCAATTTCGTCTATCGGGATGAAGATCTGCAGACTTATCAGCCGGGGAGCACGCTTAGCAAATACAAGCAGTGGCGCACATTCAAAATGTCTGACCATCTGCCGCTCTGGGTCGAGCTCTTTGTTGATTTTGGTGAAGCCTACCTTGAAAAGAAAATGCAGGCGCCCGAAAAATAAAATCTACCCGCTCTGCTCTCACCTTCCTTTAGCGCGATCAGGTTGAGATGTGTAGTTTTTCGCTTTTGAACGCTTATATAAGTAACAGAGCAGTTCTCCCTCTGCCAAAGGAATGCCAGCCTGTAAGACGTTTGCAGACGTAGGCTGGTATTCCTTTTATAGATGCTTCCCCCACGCCGAAGCATGACCATTGTCCTCTTGAGGATGAAAAGCAAACGACTATAATCCGCGAATAAACCCGTATTCATAAGGAATCCATTTGTGAAACCAATCATCGCCCCCAAAATCCTCATCAGCACCATTCCCGCCTTGCTGCTTGCCGCCTGTAACATTGGTGTCAGCGCCCCACAGGAGCCATCTGCCGCCACTGCCGCCGCCCTTACAGTTGAAGCGGTGCTCACACAAACCGCTCCGCTTGCCACCGCCACTGTCGAAGCCTCACAACCCGGAGTCGCCATAGACGGCACCACCGCCGAACCACCATCCACTGCTTGCGAAGAAAATTACACCATTGTGCGCTGGGAACGGGACAAGGTCGCCTACGACAAAAAAGAAGCCGACAAGCCGCTCGACCCCAACCAGGGATTTGTTATATCTTGGACTTTCAAGAATACAGGTACCTGCACCTGGACCGATGGCTACACCATGAACTTCGACTCCGGCGAACGCCTTACCCCCGCCGATTCCTTCCCCGCCGTCGCATTGGGTGTAACCATACCACCTGGGGGCGAGCTCACGCTGGATGTGCCCATGGCAGCTCCTTCAGCACCCGGGACCTACGAGACCACCTTCCGAATGGACAATGCCCAGGGTGAACGCGTCATGTTCGTTGGTGTGGTCACCACGGTTGGCAAGGAAACCAGCCGGGTAAACGGGCTAGCCGCTCCTGGCGAACCACGTTACACCTACGATTGCAGCGGCGGCGTGACCCGCATCAACATCACATGGCGAGACGAAGCCGATAATGAATCAGGTTACCGCATCTACCGCGATGGCATCCCCCTGGTGGACTTGCCCGCAGGAGCCACTGTCTATGAAGACATCGCTCCTGCACCCGGCGCATATCAATACGTGGTTGCCGCTTTCAATAAGGAAGGCGAATCCACCACGAAGCTCAACGTAGAGACCAGCAACTGCAAATAGCAAAAATCATCCAAAACAAAAATACCCCCGCCGTACCGGGGGTATTTTTGTTGGATAAAACTGCCGATCATAAAGGAGACAAGAAAATGGACACTCTCTTTTTCAATTTTGTTAGGCGGTCTGTAATACTTAAAAATCAGCCTCAATTCCAATTAAAATTGGCGCGATTTTCAAACCACATTAACAAAGGAAACCATCTATGAGAGAGCTTTTTGACTTTCCCTCGATCGAATCCAACAAACAAGGCAAGAAAAGTGAATCACAATTAAAGTTGATAAAAGAAGCCACCAGTCCGCGGATCTGGCTGGGCGGCGGGCTGATGCTGCTTGTGATCGGCGGCTGTTTTTACGCTTTTCTGCTCGCTATCGAATCAGGCGAGGCGGGCGGACTTTTCGGATTTATTTTGGCAGTGGTCGGGCTTGGCGCCTTCCTACGCGGACTTTACATCTGGAATATGAATCGCAAATTGCTCGCCGAGCCTGTACAAAGCGCCGAAGGGCAGGTCACCTACAAAATGCAGAATGACCTTGCTCAGTTCATCGACATGGACCGTTTCATCGCAGAGACCAACGACGGGCGCACACTTTACCCCGGCGGTTTGGCGGGCGTACCGCCGCAACTGGCGCCGGGTAAGTATCGCTTTTACTACCTCAACACCCGCAACTGGTTACTCGCTGCAGAGCCGCTCTCCAGCGAAGAGGAGATGCGCAACGCCCTGAACGAGATCCTCGCCAAAGCGTTCCAGTACGACATGGCACATCTTGAGCAATGCCGCAAGGAAGCCCGCGAAGGGAAGTTATCCGTCACAGAAGGTCTGCCCAAGATCGAATCAACGACCACCTTGGGGAGCCAGGTACTGCTGGATGCAAGAACCGCGCGGCAGGTCGCCCCAATCTTTTACTGCACCCTGGGCGATGTCAAATTTCTCATCCCCCGGCGCGGCAGTTATGCCATCCTGAAAAACATCAAATACCGCGCGTACTATCGCGAAG
>JBAIYF010000221.1:0-2637 GCA_037916115.1 Anaerolineales bacterium | reverse complement strand
TCCCTTGAAGCGGTAAAATACCCCCATGACCACCCATCCCCTCCTCCAACTCGCCCGCGCAAACGGAAATCCCGTCATCGAAGGCAATCGCGTCACCTTCGTGTGGAAGGGGAAGTCCGCGCCGCATTTTATTGACGACATCCACATGTGGGAGAACAACCCGCAGAAGATGAAGCGCATCGCCCCCGACCTGTGGACCTTCACCCTCGAACTGGACTCGGACGCCTACCTCGAATACAGCTTCTATGATCCGCGCACGAAGAAACGTGTCAAAGACCCTCTCAACAAAAAGACCGTCTTCAACGGCATCGAACATTACAACCACTACTTCTACATGCCCGAGGCGGGTCCCACCCCGTATGCGCTCAAACGCCGCGGCGTTCCCAGCGGACGGGTGACCCGTCACCTCGTGGATACGTGGATGATCCAACAGAACGGCAAGCGCGAACTGCACCTCTACCAGCCGCCGGTCAAAGGACCTGTGCCGCTGCTGCTCGTCTATGATGGCACCGATTATCTCAAACGCGCCAACCTCAACATCATCGTGGATAATCTCATCCACGAGAAGCGCATCCAGCCGATCGCGATGGCGTTTTTGCAGAACGGCGACGACCGCCGCGGCGTGGAATACGCCTGCTCGGATGCGACCCTGATGACGCTTCAACACTCCGTCCTGCCGTTCGCGGCGAAGAAGCTGAACCTGATCGACATCCAAAAGAAGCGCGGCGCGTATGGCGTGCTCGGCGCATCCTTTAGCGGATTGATGTCTGTGTACACAGGTTTGCGCATGCCGGATATCTTTGGCAAGGTCATCGCGCAATCGTCCGTGTTTGAAGCAGAAGGGCGTGATTTCGTGGCGGTGGATTTGATCCGCGCGAAGATGTCGCGTGAGATCAAGATCTGGATGGACATCGGTCACTTCGACTGGCTATTGGAAGACAACCGCCGCGTCCAGCCGTTGTTGCAGAATAACGGCTACAACGTCACTTATCACGAAGCGCCCGCCGGTCATAACTACAACTTCTGGCGGGATGAACTTCCGCGGGCGTTGATGGAGATGTTTAGATAAAACATAAAAAATCCATAAACAAAAGTATTTTCCCTTTATATGATGCTATACTCTTGTAAAGGAGACTTTATCATGGCGACACTTAAAGAAATAGAAGGTATTGGTCCCGCGCGTGCTGCGAAATTGCAAAAGGCGGGCGTCCGTGGAACGAACGGATTGCTGAAGATGGGCGCCACCCGCAAGGGACGCCAGGAACTCGCCAAAGCCACCGGCTTTGATGCCAAGACCATTCTCGAATGGGTCAACCGCGCAGACTTGTTCCGTGTAAAAGGCATCGGAACGCAGTTCTCTGATCTGCTCGAAGCGGCAGGCGTGGATACCGCTGTGGAACTTGCCAATCGCAAGCCTGAGGCGCTGCTCGAAGCCATGGCAAAGGCGAACGCCAAGCTGAACAAGGTTAACCAGATGCCCGGCTTGAGCAATGTGAAAGCATGGATCGCGAACGCAAAAAAACTCAAACGAGTGGTTGAATACTAAAGATAAACATGACTCGCCTTTGAAACCCTAATTCAAGGGCGAGTTCGTTTTTAAGAACAAATAGGACGCAGATGAACGCTGATTGACGCTGATAAAAAATCAGCGTTGTCTGCGTTTATCTGCGTCCAAAGTTTTTTACGTTGCGGCTTTCA
Source organism: Anaerolineales bacterium (assembly GCA_037916115.1). Lineage (GTDB taxonomy): Bacteria > Chloroflexota > Anaerolineae > Anaerolineales > Villigracilaceae > Villigracilis. The sequence continues at coordinate 939 of JBAIYF010000221.1, read as the reverse complement.
ATACCCGCAGCGCCCGCAGCGTCACCCATTTATTCGGCAGCTTCGGCTTGCCGTAACTTTGCCAGGTCTTGCCGGTGTAGTCGTATTCCATCAGCCAGCGGCCTGCTTCATCCTGTTTCTCGCGAATGAATTGAATGGTGTTCGCCAGCCGTTTATCTTTTGCCATGCCCAGCCCCGCAAACGCCTCAGCGATCTGCAAAATATCGGTGACATAAAAGACTGGGAAGCCGAACTTCCACCAGTTGCCGCTTGGTTTTGCCGCCCAGCCGTTCGGATAATCCGCCGTGACCGGGTCCACTGCAAAGAAGAAGTCTATGCCGCGTTGAATGGCGCGCTTGATGAGCGGAGTCCGCTGTTTGGGGGGCAGGTTGCCGAATGCCAGCAGTACCTTGCATCCGCCCCAGGCACAAGGAAGTTTGTTGTTCGCCCCGCAGGCAAAGTCGGGTCCGCATTTACCGGCGTAATAGCGGATGGGCGCGTGCTTGTCTTTCATCGGCGCCACGCCTTCGCCGGTGGTGGTGCGTGCCATCCATTCGTAGGCGAGTTTCAATCGCGGGTCTTCGTAGCCCAACTCCGTCAGCGCCCACAAAAGATTTCCTTGCAGGCAATCAATTGTCCCTGAAGGTGAGGCGTTTGTCATCGCTGAGAATTGTCCACCCTCGGTCAGCGCGTGGTCAAGCAGATATTTGCAAGCCTTTTCAATGCGTTTATCTTCTTTGATGGTTGCGCCAAGCTGCGCCAGCAATATCAACGCCCAAACTGTGGATTTGTATTTCGGTCCGTAGCCCGTGCCGGGTCTTGCCCAATAGCCCTCCTCTTTCATGCGCGCCAAAACTTTTGTGATCGGCCCGTCTTTGTGTGCCACCCTCTGCGCGGACTTCAATTCCTTGTCGTCATTTTTCAAGTCCATCAAATCGCGCAGCGCGAGATAACGCACAC
>JBAIYF010000220.1:0-1750 GCA_037916115.1 Anaerolineales bacterium | reverse complement strand
GTCTTGCGTTTGCAGCAATTCCAGCGGATTGTGGTTGATGGCGCTTCCATCCTTCCAATACAGACGAGTTTGCCAGCGGGTTACGGAGAAGAGCGAGTCGTATTTGGGGTAGTCGGCGAGGAAGGTTTTGATTCCGCGTGAGATGGTTTCAGCTTTTAACAGTGGATTGGTGGAATGGGTTTGCAGGTAAAAATCCGCCTGCACCTGCGCGGTATCGTGCAGGAGGATGTCGTTCATGGGGACGTTATCGGCGCGGAGATGCTCAGGTCGCTGAATCAGTTTTACGTTAGGAAAGAGGCGGCGCACTCCATCCATGACCGGTTCGGAGTCGGTATCCACCATCACCGTGTCTATTTCGGGCACGGCGTTGAGCGTTTCCAATATGTGTTGGTAGAGGGGTTTGCCTGCGAGCGGACGGTAGTTTTTGCCGGGCACGCGCTGGCTGTGATGACGCATGGGAACAAGGGCGGCAAGTTTCATGCCCTAATTTTACACGCAAGTCGGATTGGGAATCTGTCTTATAACTTGCGCGACATCTGCCACTGTGAAATGGATTCGCGCACCATGCCAACATGTTCGAAGATGAAGCCCATCTCTTCGGGGTAGATGGGGGAGACGTGCCAGACCTTGCCGGGGAATTTTGCGAAGAGGGCGCGCATCAGGACTGCGCTCAAGCCTGCGCCGCGTGACCGGGCTTTGACCAATATCGAATGGATGGCAATATCTGTCGCTTCGGGGTTGCTGATGAGGCAGTAGGCGTCGTTGATGCGGAAGGCGCGCGCGGGCGGTGTTTGCTGCATGATGGATGTGCCGGAGAGCTGCCAGGGGAGGTCTTTCAAACCGTGATACGTCACCTGCCGCGCCACTTCGCGGATGTCGATCTCTTCCAATTCTTCTTCAGAGTCGGAGGCTGGGTTTTCGAGTTTATAGCCTACCAGTCGGCGCATTTTGGTGAAGCCGACTTTTTCGTATAACTTCACTCCGGCGGTATTTTGCTCGATCACTTCGAGCAGCATTTCTTTTTCGCCGCGGGCGATGGCTTCTTCGATCAGTTGGTTCATTGCCCATGTGCCCACGCCGCCAGCCCGTGCGTTGGATGTAATGCCGAAGGCGGCAAGGCGGCTTGTCCATCCGCGGCGGGCGATGAAGGCAATGCCAACTGGGTCATCGTCGTTAAGCAGCACACGGCTGGAAGTCAGGTCGATGCCGTCGCGGCGGATCATGGTGTGCAAGACCGGCTCGGTGATGTTGACCGGAACGATGTAGCCTTCGAAACTGCGGGTCATCAAATCCGCGAGGGCGGGGATGGTGTATTCGTTTGCAGGTTTGAGCGTGAGGTTCATGATGGTGGATTATACCGAATGTGGAAGCGTGTGATTTATTTTCGGTAATGGTCGTAGATGGCGATGGCAATGATGATGCCGATGATGGTTGTTAAGGCAAGGATAATGATTATCATTATTTTCTCCTCGTTAAAGTATACGCCTGACACAATAAAAAAGACGGCGCCCCATCTGCACCGTCTAACTACTTCACTATTCAACTACTCAACTATTGCACTACTCTAAATCACACCCAACTTCTTCCCCACACTCTTGAAAACTTCTAGTCCTTTATCAAGATCATCTTTCGAGTGAGAAGCGGAGATCATCACGCGGATTCTCGCTTTGCCTTGCGGCACGGTCGGGAATCCGATCGCCATGGCGAACACACCAGCCTCGAACAACTCACGGCTAAATTGTTGTGCCAG
>JBAIYF010000219.1:0-1598 GCA_037916115.1 Anaerolineales bacterium | reverse complement strand
ATCTTGACCCCAACCGTTTTGCGCAAGTCCTCAACAACATTCTAGACAATGCTCTGCGCTACACCCCTGAAGGCGGACGCGTGGAATTGAAAACCCAAGTCACAGAAAACCGTATCCAGCTCACTGTTCAAGATAGCGGCGAAGGCGTCACCCCCGAAGAAGCGCAGCACCTCTTTGACCGTTTCTACCGCGTGGATCAAGCCCGCAACCGCAACGACGGCGGCTCCGGCTTGGGGCTTGCCATTGCAAAATCGATCGTCGATATGCACAAGGGGCGCATCTGGGCAGAGAGCGCAAAAGGCAAAGGCTTGCGAGTGTTGATCGAACTGCCAAAAGCATGAATGAAGAAATAACAAAGAGGATGCATTTGATAGTGCATCCTCTTTGTTATCGAATAAGAATTTTGTTTGACCACGGAACGTGGTCTGACGTCGGCGTCCAATGGACTATCGTCCATGATTAGCTAGTAGTGACCTATTCGCCTTCTTCCCTGCCCATACCACGGCAGAGTACCCGCCCCCCGCAATGGACATTAGCACCAGTGCCTTGACCATACCACCCGGCAAGTCAATTCCGTCACCTTCCTCACGTTCTTCTGGGCGAGCCTCTGCGCCTTCAGGCAGCTGCGGACGGCTTTCCTCTTCGTTCGAAACAGTGACGGGGCCCGCGGCTACGTTCACACCTACATACATAACCCCTCCAACGAGTACTGCCACCGCCAAAATAATCAATATACGAAAGAGTGTATTCATGGTTACGCCTCCTGATTTGCCATGACGGCAGTCTGCTGTTTACGACCGCTGAAGAACACCCGCTTGAAAGTAGTCACGATCCAGTTCCAATGCAAAGCAATGTGTAAACCCATGATCAGTAACGCCAGGTTGGCAGACATATCGTGCAAAGTGCGCCAGGCATGCCGAGTCGGGAGGACGATTCCCAGCGTGGGCATGGCAGTCTTTGAGATCAAAATCCCCGAAAGCATAATGAGAATACCGTCAAAAAATAACGCCCAGTTGAGGATGTAATTTATACGTGCGCCGTTCAAGCCTTTGCCAAAAATGCGTTTGGTCATTTCCACGATCCAGGACCAGCTCAATAATAAATGCACGATCACCGTTGCGCCTGCTGCGAGCGACAGCCATTCGTGAATGGCAAGCCCGCTAAAACGCGGATCCATGGTAATGAGGAACGCCGTAAATAAGGCAATATCCAAAAACAATTTCGTTCGATTCGAGTTAGACATGATTTCTCCAATATTTAAGTGAATGTTGCTTATTCTATGGAAACCGCCCCTGTTCAGGTGGATTAATTGCGAACGAATTATGAAGAAGTTGTAAAATTTCCACCCAACCATAGATGATGGACCGTGTCCAGGAAAAAGCGAGCCAATGAATCTACTTGGTACAATCGAAGGATGAGCAACCCATACTATATTCAACTGATCGGCATTGGCATAGTCTTGGCGGGTTTGGCCGCACTAACTGCAACCTCCCGTCTATTTGGCACGCCACTCAACTACGACGAAAAACGAAGACTGGGAAAAACAGGGAACGTTACCCGCTTACCGCTCAATCTTGAAACCATCGCCTCCGCCGCCA
>JBAIYF010000218.1:0-3070 GCA_037916115.1 Anaerolineales bacterium | reverse complement strand
CTGACCGGGGTTGTGTTTGTATATCAGGGTCTGGCGGCGGTCATCCTTGTGTGGGCGCTTGTTCTTGCTTCGCAATGGATCCAGAAGCCGTTCATTGGGTCCTTCTATGAACATACACTTGTGTTTGTGGATACAGGTGGACAGACGGGGGCTTGGGAGTTAAACAATCTCGTTAAGAACAAAGATCGTTTGATCGCAGTGAACGGCATTTCGGTTGGCACGAACCGGGATGTGCAGGCAGTTTTGGATAATTTTGTTCCGGGTGAGAATGTGACGCTGACCGTGAAGTTCTTTAGCGGCGAGACGCGTGACTTGAATGTAGTCTTGCAGCGTTTCCCGGATGATGGGGTCAGTTTCTATCTGGTTATGCCAATGATCCTCAGCCTGTTGTTCCTTGGGTTGAGTATTTGGACGTTTGGCTTGCGAAGCAATGAAACGGCAGGACGTGCGTTCACCATTTTTGCGTCCTCCTTTTCGATCATTACGTCAACGACTTTCAATATATGGTCCAGCCATGAATTTACCCTGGTGTGGACTTTTGCCTGTGCGATGGCGGGTGGTGCAGCGTTTGCGCTTGCGCTTTCGTTCCCTACTGCGCCTCGTATCATGATCAACCGTCCCTATTTGAGGTGGGTGGGCTTTGCTTTCGCATTACTGCTAACGATATTGGCGGCTCCAAAAATATTTAATGTAGATGATCCTTTGGCGTATATACCGGCATGGCAGAATATTTATTATCTGGATGCGATCGGCATCCTCTCCATGTTGGGATTTAACTTCTATTACGCTTTTTATGCCCAGTCGCCGGTGGTGAAGTCGCAGGCGCGTAGTACGCTGATCGGTGCATTCTTTGCATTTGCGCCAATTACAGTGTTTTTGCTGGTTGGGAATGTTTTTCAAATCGTTTTCAGTCCGGCTCTTTTTATTTTTACGCTGATCTTCCCGGCTGCAATGGGCTACAACATCATGCGCTTCCGCTTCCTGCGAATCGATGATCTGGTGCGGCGCGGGGTGATGTACTTTTTCCTTACGGCTTTGGTGACGGTTGGGTATGCTGCCGTTTCGGCGGGTGTGCTTTTGATCTTCGGCAATGCGCTCCCGCAAAATGTGCTGGCGGGTGTGTTTATCTTTATCCTTGCCATTGTTTTGGAGCCGCTTCGCTCACGGTTGCAAAATATGACGGATGCATTCTTCTTCCGGGGCGCGCGTGTGGTTGCGGAGCAGTTGGAGGATTTTTCACACCGCCTGACCACAGCACTGGATATGAATGCCATCAGTGCTTTGATGCGCGAACAGATCACCCTTACGCTTGCGCCGGAACAAGTTCACATTTTTACGTATGACGCTGCCAATGATTTCTTTTCCGCCGCACCTGGCGATGGACGCCGTGCCACAACAGATATTCGTTTTACTTCCTCCAGTCCATTGGTGACCTATTTCAAACAAGAGCGTCTGCCACTGTATCTGGACAATCTTGAAAATCTTCCCGATGCTTTACGGTCGGAACAATCGCGCATTGCCCTGCTGGGCGCGCGTTTGTTCATCTCCTTCCCAAGCAAGGACAGACCCAACGGATGGCTTGCACTGGGTCCGCGCCTGACTGGACAGCCTTATTCGCCGCGAGACTTGCGCTTCCTCGAAAACATTTGTGATCAGGCTTCTGTTGCGATTGAACGTGTTCAGACAGTTGTGCATCTTGAACGGCGTATCCAGGAAATGAATGCGCTGACCCGCGTGTCACAGGGTGTCAATGTTACGCTGACATTTGACGATGTATTGGAATTGATCTACGCCCAGACGGCACAGATCGTGCCAACCTCCCACTTTCACATCACGTTATACGACAAAGACAGCGACTATTACTATTACGGCTTCTGCCTTGAAAACAATGAACGTATCCACAGCCGTGAGAATCAGCCGTTCGCTGCCAATGTTGGGCTTTCACCTGAGGTGATCCGTAAGAGCCGCCCGATCGTTACGCAGGATTACATCCGTGAGTGCCAGGCGCGTAATCATACGCCTACCATGGAGAACATCTTCGCATGGATCGGCGTTCCTCTTAATGCGGGTGCTGAGTCCATTGGTGCGCTCAGTGTGGGCAGCCGCGACGGCGCGACGATCTATACCCGCGCCCAAATGGAACTTCTTCAAGCAATCGCGGACCAGACAGCCGGCGCCATCGTCAAGGCGCGTCTATTGAAAGAGACACAAGAGCGCGCGCATCAACTTGCAACGTTGAACGAAATCACACGCCAGTTGACCTCCACACTCGAACTCAACCCGCTTTTGCAGAACATCCTTGAAAATGCTGTCGGCATTTTGAACTGTGAAGCTGGCAGCTTGCTCCTTGTTGACGACCAGACCGATGAACTTGTCTTCCGCGTCACGGTTGGACCTGTGGCCGGGAACCTGATCGGAAAACGCCTCGCCCCCGGAACCGGGATCGTTGGTCGTGCCGTGGATACACGGAAACCCGTCATTGAGAACGAGGAACGTTCCTCGAACCGTTTCAAGGGCGTGGATCAACAGACAGGCTTTACCAGCAGGTCCCTGTTGGCAGTGCCGCTGCAAGCCAAAGACCGCGTGATCGGCGTCATCGAAGTCATCAACCGCCGCGATGGTCTCCCATTCGTGATCAACGATCAGACCCTGTTGACCGCGTTTGCTGGTCAGGCGGCAGTTGCCATTGAGAACGCACGCCTCTATACACTGACAGACCAGGAACTCGCCAACCGTGTGGAAGAACTTTCCGTCATGCAGCGCATCGACCGCGAGTTGAATGCCAGCCTTGAAATGGACCGCGCTATGCGCATCACATTGGATTGGGCTTTACGGCAATCCGGCGCAGATGCGGGCTTGATCGGCACACTTGAAGAGGAAAAACTTCGTATCATGGCGCATCAGGGATTGGATGCGCAAATGGAAGCCCTTGGCGAACAAATGCTGATGAAGATCGAACTGCCTTCCATGCAGGCTGCGGTTGAGACGGGGCTCCCGCAAAATGTTATGGCTGAAGTCGGCGCCCCCAACAACAAACTCCTCATTTCAGCCAAAATGCAAATGGTCATTC
>JBAIYF010000217.1:0-1642 GCA_037916115.1 Anaerolineales bacterium | reverse complement strand
TTCGGCTTCGAACATCAGTCCTTCCGTTGCCGAAGCCACCACAATGGTCGGCGTGGCTTCGAGCGCAACACCGATAAAGCCGATCTTTACGCCGTCCACTTCTTTCACGCTGGTGGAAGCGAAGAGCGTCATCCCATTATCCAGACGAATAACATTGGCAGATAGATACTCGAACGACGCGCCCGGAAATGCAGGAACGCCGGGGAAGCAGCCATCCGTTGGGTGGCAGCCGCCATTATCCATGCGCAGCAATTCCTGCCAGCCTTCATCAAACTCGTGGTTGCCCGTGGCGCTGAGATCAAAGCCCATCAGGTTAAATGCCATTACTGTCGGCTCATCATGGAACAAGGCAGAGAGCAGCGGAGTGGCGCCGATCATGTCACCCGCCGAGATCTTGATCGTATTGGGGTTGGTCGCCTCAGCGGCTTGCACGAACTTGGTGAGATATTCGGCTCCACCACGGTAATACCACGTAGCTTGATTGGTCGAACTGGGTTTCGTCAATGCCGCATCAAGTGCGCCATGAAAATCGTTCACTGCCAGGATCTGCACTTGAACCGAATCCGGCTTACCCGCGGAGACAACGGATGTCTGCAACGCTGTTGTTAGCAAGGCAAAGATCACAACAAACACAAAGAGCTTACTCGTTTTCATATAGTCCCTCCCAGGACTTTTAAACACATAACCGGCCACATCGGCCGGTTTCGCTATTGGCTCCCTGATAACCCATGAGCGTCCAAGTTAAGTTACCAGTTCATCGCCGCCAAACTCAACAAATCGGGCTGTACTTGTATGAAAACCACCTCCTCTTGCGCAGAGAACTACACAACCACATTAGCAAATTGCAGCAAAAAATTCAAGCCTGACTTTAACATTTTCAACTTGCACACTTGACCCAAGCCCTCGAACGTCCTACAATTCACCCGCCTGACAAAATGCCCGCCTCTCTCGTTGACCTTGAACTGGTGCGGCTCCATTTGAATTTTTGTTACTCTGATACTTTCCCCCAACAGGAGACACAGCATGACCGATTATTTATTCCGTGGTTCGCTCGAAAAGCTGGATAAAGATGTTTACGAATTAACCCAACTCGAAGCGGAGCGACAATATCGCAAACTGATCCTCATCCCCAGCGAATCGACCGCGCCGATGGCGGTGCGTGAAGCGTTGATGTCTGCCTTTCAGAACATTTACGCCGAAGGCTACCCGAGCGAAGAATCGCGCTGGATGAGCGAGGAGGAAATTCTCGATCACCCGATGCGACTCGCCGACTATCGCCGCAACGGTGACCCGCGCTATTACAAGGGCGTGGAATATGCCGACGCCGTGGAAGCTCTCGCCCGCAAACGCGCCGCGCATGCTTTCGCCGCGAATGGAGTTACCGCGGATGATATTTACGTCAACGTGCAGGCGCTTTCGGGCGGACCCGCCAACAACGCTGTGTATCAAGCCTTGCTGAACATCGGCGATACCGTAATGGGACTCGACCTGCTGCATGGCGGTCATCTCTCGCATGGCTCACCGGTCAACCGCAGCGGCAAGTGGTTCAAGGCGGTGCATTATTCCGTAGGCGCGGATGAAAAGCTCGATTACGAAGCCATTCGTCAATTGGCGTTGGAAAACAAACCGAAGCTGTTGATCG